>CAZJOU010000004.1:15484-25728 GCA_964547685.1 uncultured Treponema sp.
GCAAGAAAAATTAAAAAAAGAGAAACTAATATTATAATTGCAACTAAAATAAAAGTTCTTAAAATCACGGCAAAACCTTTTGATTTAGCCAAGAAACGTTTCCTATGGCTAAAACTGTAACTATTATGGCAATAGAAACTAATATAAGACTTCGTTCATTGCCATGAATTTGCGAATTGCCTACAATTCTTATTCTTTTTTTTATTGAATACAAAATAGGAATTAGTATAAGAAAAGAAATAAAACTGCACGAGCAAATTAACACTACATCTACTATATTCAGACTTTCGTTTAAAGCAAGCAAAATTATTAAAAAAGTTAAACTAAATTCAGAAGTAACTTTTCCTGTTGTAATTCTAACAACAGTTTCTACCAAAACAGAAATTGCAATAAATATTAAAAGCGAAACTAAAGGATAAAGTTCTGCAAGATTTAGCGGAATAAGAAAATATTTTATAACAAGCCAAGAAAGTATTGAAGTTAAAATTATGTTTACAAGAATTTTTATAACTGGAATAAAAAGTTCATGTAGCGAATCGCATATTATAGAAGCGGAATTTAAGCCAACGCCGTATAAAATTACTGCGGAAGAAAAGAAAATGTAATAAAAAGCTGTAGATAAAATCATTGTTCAACTCCTGCGTTTTTTATTTGCGGAAGTTCTGCTTTTTTTATGATATTCATCTTTTTTTCTACAAAAAGATATGCAGAAAGTAGCAACGCATTTAAGATTAGCGACCCCGGAATTGTTGCAATAAAAGTTGCAGACGAAATTCTATTTTCCGAAAAAAGCACAAATTCTAATTGATGACCAGAAGATGGCAAAGTAATTGTTCCAAAACCTATAATGTCGCGAATTAAAGAAACTAATAAAATGTACGCTGCAAATAGAACCGCAGCTGGCATATCTTTTTTAAGAGATTCTTTTAATGACATATCTGTTTCTTCTAACAAAAAAACTGTTGTAAAAGTAGAAATAGAAGGCAAAAAAAGAACAAATCCTAATTGAAGCGCAACTTCTGGCATAAAAAGTGCAATAAGTCTCTTACAAAATATTGTTGCAAAAATAACAAAGCAAAGCATTACAGGTTGTTCCATTTTTTCTATTTTTATTTTCTTTATAAAACTTTTAAAAAGAAGTCCAAATAACATAAGAATTAAAAGTTCAGCAGCAATTAGAATGCCACAAACAAATCTTCCTGGCGCAACAATAACGATTGCACAAGTTGCCGCCATATAAATTGATATTGCTTTTCTTGTCATTTTTTTGTTCCTTTTTCTGCATTTTCAATTATAAGAGGAATTCTTTCTAACCAATAATTTACGCTAGAATCTGCATAATTTTCTTCTAGAAGTTTTTTTATTCTTCCTTGAACTGCCGAATATCCAATAAATTCTGCGCCAGTTGTTTTGTTATAAATAAAAACCGCTGGCATGTGTCCGTATAAAGTTGTAATTCTAATAATAATAGCGTAATATTTATCTGTTTTTTCTTTATTTCGTAATTCGTAAAGCGACGCACTTGTAGAAAAAGTAGAATTTAACGGAATAGCGTTTCCTACAATCCATTCACCAGAAGATTTTTGTTCTAACACATTTTGAACGCTATTTTTTAAGCCTTCTGTCCAAGATTTTTCTGAAACTTTTATCATTGCAAAAAGAATAGCAAAGAAAATTATTAATATTCCTAAAAAGATTCCAAAAATTCTCCAAAATTTTCTTTGAATTTCTTTATTCATTTATATTCCTCTTTAATATTTAAAAGTCTTAAAGTTCTGCCTTTTCCGCTTCTTCTGTTTTTCTGTAGTTTTCTAATTTTTTTCTAAGAAGAAGTCTATCTTGGCGATTTTCCCATTGCTGAATTACTATTGATTCAATATTCGAAACAAGAACAGCAAAAACCATTCCGCACGGAGAAGTTCCCGGCCCTGCTATAAAAAATGCGTTTATGCCAGATAAAATTCCGTAAATAACTTTTCCTGCATTAGAAACTGGCGTTGTTCCGTACCAACCAATAATAAATGTTGCAAAAAATAAAGTTCCACCTGTAAAAAGCGCAAGAATCATATCTCCTTGAAAAGCAACCGAATTGCAAAAAACTGGCGATAAAAATCTTACAAGGCAAAGATAAACTAAAATAAACAAGCCAGAAATTATTCCTTTGTTTTTACTTGCACCAAAAATTATAATTGAAGAAATTAGCGTTGCAAAATTAAATCTAAATGCAGGAATTATTGAATGATTATCCCAAAAAAGCGAAACGTAGCCGTTTGGAATAGAAACCTTAAATAAACTAAAAACTGAATTATTTATAGCATCTGTAATTTCTGAATCAAAAGGACAAATAAAAAAAGTTCCATTTTCTATTAAAAGTTGCGAAGGATTTCTTGCAGAAAGAATGTCCATATTTATTTCGTAACTAGGAAAAAGTCTTGCTCCAATAATCCAAAGAACTACAACGCTAAAAATTGCCGGATTTACCCAAGCATAAGAAAAACCGCCAAAAAAATGTTTAACAATTAACATTACAAGTAAAACTGTAAAAAACACTGTAAGTGGCGAATATGTAGACGGAATTAGCATTCCAGTTATTATTCCTTGAAGAATATTTACAGATAGCGAATATTCATCGTTTAGTTTATCTGTAAAAAATTTGCGACTTAAAAAATCTGCGCCAACAGAAGCAATAACGGAAGCAGCAATTATAAGAACAGATTGATAACTTTTAGAAATAAAAAGCAACAAAACTTGAACAAGTAGCAAAATTATCATTTTAGTAGATTCAAAAGAAACTGAATCTGCTGCATAAGTAAAAGGTCGTATAAAAACTTTCTTAGCGGTTTCCGTATTTTTTTTGTTATTTATCTTCATTTTTATTTTCCTTTTCGGCGCGGTTAAGCGCAAATTCGTAAATTCTTTGACTTAAAGGAAGTCTAGAAGGACAAACCGCATTGCAAAGTCCACAATCTGAACATAAAGTTGCAGATGCTTTGTAATCTGCGGTTGCTGGCATTCCGCCTGCAATGTGCCTATAAATTATATCTGGCGAAAGTTTATTTGGGCAAACATTGCGACAGTTTCCGCAACGTACGCAAACAGTTTTTCTTTGGTCAGGACATTGACTTTTAGGAATAAAAGAAACGGATTTTACGTATTTTGTAACAGGCGCGTCTAAACTTGTAGCAGAAGAACCAGTTATCATTCCGTTTACAATTATTCCACCCGGATTTCGTAAAAATCCGCCACATTGTTCTGCAAGTTCTTTAAAAGTTGTTCCAATAGGAACTTTTAAAATTCCACTTGCAGGAATACAGTCGCCATTTACATGAACTAATCTTGAAATAACAGGAACGTCATTAGAAAGACAATATTGCATTTCTAAAACAGTAGAAGAATCTACAAATAAATCGTTTTTTGTTATTAGCGAAAAAGGCGGTTGCTTAGCTTTTTTCTTTATTTCTTTGCAAATATTCTTTTTATAAGTAGAAGGATAATCTCGTGAATTAAATTTTATAAAAAACGTTGGAATATCAAACGGATTAAAAATTTCTGGCTTTTCAAAGTTGTTGTCCGTTACCATTACAATTCCGTCTGCATCTATTGCTTTTATAAGAATTCGTATTCCTTCGTTTATTTTGTCCTGATACAAATTAGAAAGAATTCCATCTATCATTCTGTAAGGATCGTCGTCAAAAAGTCTTATAACTAAAATTCTATTTTTATGCTTACTAACTTCTAAAGCATCTTCTGCTAAATACGTAGGTTTTCCAGTTACAAAAGTATTTAAAATTCCTTTTTCGGCAATGTCGCGCAAAATTGCATTTGGGCTAAGTTTTTTTACATCAACAATATTTGACTTTTTCCCAAGATATTTAAAACTGCCTTGAAGTTTTATTTTAGCAGATTCAACAGTTTTTCCGCTTGGCATTTGGCACAAAACAATATCTTCTAAAATTCCAGGAACAGAAGAATAAACTGTATGCGAAAATTCATCATTTTTTCCTTTATTATTGGAAAGCAACTGCCCTTCTTCTACATGTTCACCTTTTTCTACAAGGCATTTTACTTCGTCATCTGACTCTTGATTTAATGGAATGTAAACCGTTTTTGGAATAAAACCATTAATGCTTTGTTTATATGAATTCTTTTTTATATTATGAACTTTTGGAAAAATCATTATTTTATCTTAACCTCTTTGCACCTAAATAAAAAACAAAAGGAACAGCAAAACTAAAAATAAGCATAAAAATCATTGTTAAAGAAAGATTTTGCGTTCCAGAAGAAACATATCCGAACTTTGCGTTTTTTTCTTGCATTACAAGAACTTTTTCAATAGCTGGATAGTCAAGATTTTCTATTTCTTTTATAGAATTTGCTTGGAATTCATTATTATACGAAATATAACTTAAAGATTCACTTATTAAACCGTTTTTTTCTTCATAATTTTTAAAAATTACAGAATTTTGCGTTTTGTTTTTAGAATTTATTGAAATATACGGAAAAGTTAGCGCTTCCCATTTCCAATGTTCAAAGTCGTTTAAATTTGGAAGCGACGAAGTTGCGCTATATGCAGATGGAAGTTGTACACTTTTTTTATTACTTTGTGCAGGAGCAAAACTAAACGAAAATATTGAATAAATAAAAATAAGTAAAATAGCAGATGAACACAATATAAGCAATTTTTTATTTTTTTCATTTAGAACTTTTATAGATTTTGCTCCAATAATGTTAACTGGTTTAAAAGAATATCTATTATCTAAAATGTCAGAAATATTTTTGTAAAGAAAACATATAGAAATTTCTGCAAGGCAAAGAAGAATAAAAAGAAGTCCCGCTTGAATTTTTGTAAAAAGAACAACAATAAACGATGTTCCTAAAAATGTTAAAATCATTACATTTTTAGATATTTTTTTTGCTCCGCCTTCCCTTTTATAAAACTTTAAGCAAAGAAAAATTGTTAAATTAAAAAGACACAAAGAAGCGGAAATTGAACTAAACGGCATCATAACAGAAAAGAAAAGCGGTAAAATATAAAGAAGCGATATTAAAATCTTTTTTTTAGAAATAAAAATTAGAAAGAGCGAAAATAAAATAACAATTAAAACAGAAATTATAGGAAACTTTGCGCTTGCATTAATTCCGCAAAAAATTCCATTTTCAGAAAGATTTTGCACAACTTTTTCTGCGCTTTTAATAAATTCATTCGGAACATAAAAAATATTTAAAGATTTTGATTTATCAGAAAAGAATCCATTTCTGTCGTTTAAATAATTAGATTTTTCTAAACTAGTTTTAGAAAGTGCAACTTCTGGACTTTGTTCTGGCAAATTTAGCGGAACTTTTTGATTTTCAAAATAAACAATATTTTTTGCTTTATTTTCTAAAAGTAAATTTTCTACATTTTTTGCAGGAATTTCTTTTTGAACAAACATAACCGCATAACCGTTAAAAAGTTTAGAAACAGGAACAATTCTAAATACATTTAGAAATATAAAAGTGAGAATTATTATAAAAAGTGGCAGAAAAATCTTTTTTAGCAAAGACATATTTTTTATAAAAACGAATAAGCAAGGCCAATAAAAATGCCAAGAATGCAACCAATTGTTACTTCCATAGGAGTGTGGCCGTTAACTTCTTTTATAGGTTTGTATTCCAAAAGATTGCTTTCGTTTAACTTTTTTCCTATTTCATTTATTTTTTTTGCTTGAATTCCGCTTGAACGTCTTACACCAACGGCATCTCTTATTGTAACCATAAAAAAAGCGAAAGATAGAATAAAAATGTCGGAACCAAAACCGTTTCTTATTCCAATTGTTGTGCATAACGAAGCAACAAGCGCAGAATGGCTAGATGGAAGTCCACCGGTTTTCCAAAAAAGACTTTCTATAAGTTCGTAAACACTATGAATTTTTCCATATAGCACAGAAATTACAGTTTTTATAAATTGTGCGCAAAACCAACTAGAAATGCAGGCTAGCAACACAGGATTTGTAATTAATTCCTTTATTTGTTCGCTAAAAAACTGTAACATAAAAAATATTTTATCATTAAGGAATCATTTTTACTAGTGCTTTTGCAGTGCTTTTACAAACTTGATTTTTTAATAACACCGTATTAGATTTATTTACGAATGGATTTTTTGGAATTTACCGCCGGTTTAGATGATGACGGTCGCCGACTTGATAGAATAATAAAAAAACTTTTAAAGAATGAAAATCTTTCGGGGCTTTACAAAGCAATTAGAAAAGGTCTTATAAAAGTAAACGAAGAAAAAAAATCTCCTTCAGATAAAATTTTTAAAGGCGATAAAATAAAAATTGCAGATTTTCTTGTTCCAAAACAAAATTCAAAAGAAATCAATGCAGAAAAAAACACATATAAACCAGATTTTAAAATTGTTTTTGAAAATCAAGATATTTTGATTATAAATAAACCTTACAATAAAACAGTTCAAGGTGAAAAAGATTCTTTAAATAACAAAATTGTTGAATATTACAACGCAACAAGAAATAAAAACGAATCTATTTCGTTTACGCCAGGCCCACTTCATAGACTAGACAGAAAAACAACAGGGCTTCTTGCTTTTTCTATGAGTTTAAAAGGCGCAAAATGGTTTTCGGAAAATTTAAAAAATCATAAAATAACAAAAATCTATTGGGGAATTGTACAAGGAAAATTGCAAAAAAGTGAAAAATGGAACGATTTTATAAAAAAAGATTTTTCTTTTAATAATTCGTTTCAAACTGTAAAAATTTCAAAAAAAAATAACGAAGATTTTTTAGATTCAAAAAACTCTGTTACAGAAGTTGTTCCATTAAAATATTTAACACTTTTTAATACAGAATGTACACTTGTTCAATTTCATATTTTTACAGGAAGAACTCACCAAATTCGCTCTCAATCGGCTTTTCACGGCTTTCCGCTATTAGGCGACATTTCTTATGGAGGAAAAAAAATAAACGCAAAACAAGATTTTTTTCTGCACGCAGAAACCTTAATTTTTCCACAGGAGCGGCTTGCGGGGCTTCCAGAAAAAATAGAATTAAAACCAGAATGGATAATTCATAATGCATAATTAATAATTCATAATTATGCATTATGAATTATTAATTATTACTTTGTTATTTATTTTGCAATTCTACGTTCTTAAAGTTATAATTAAAGTATGGCAAATTTATTAGAAGACTTCATAGACAGTTTTAAACCTTGCACAGTTTACGCTCTTGTTGGCGAAAGCGGAACAGGAAAATCTTTTAGAGCAAAACTTATTGCGGAAAAATATGGAATAGACGCAATTATAGATGATGGTCTTCTGATTCAAAATGACAAAATTTTAGCTGGACATTCGGCAAAACGCGAAAAAACTTATATGGGAGCGGTTCGCGTTGCACTTTTTGACGACAAAGAACATCGCGATGAAGTTGCAAAAGCATGGAAAAAAGCAAAAATAAAAAAACTTTTAATACTTGGCACTTCAGAAAAAATGGTTATGAAAATTGCAACAAGGCTTCAACTTCCTCCGCCACAAAAAATAATTCATATAGAAGAAATTGCAAGCCGCGAAGAAATAGAAAAAGCAATAAAATCGCGCCAAGTAGAAGGAAAACACGTAATTCCAGTTCCATCAATCGAAATAAAAAGAAATTATTCGCAAATTTTTTCAAACTCAATAAAAGTTTTCTTTTCTAAAAAAAATCCGTTCAAAAAAAATGACGGAAAACTTTTTGAAAAATCAATTGTTCAACCAGAATTTTCTAAAAAAGGTCGCATAGAAATTTCCGAAGCGGCACTTACACAAATGGTAATGCACTGCGTTGCAGAATGTGAACCAGCAGTTCGCGTTAATAAAATGACAATAAAAACAGATTCTAGAGGATACAGAATTATAATAACTATTGATGTTCCGTTTGGTACGCAACTTACAGGAAAAATTCACAAAATGCAAAAATATATAATAGACAAAATAGAAAGTTACACAGGAATTCTTATAGAAGAAGTAAGCATTATAATAGACAAAATTACTGGTGGCGATTTTACTGAGCAACAGCAGAAAGCATAGAATCTTTTTCTAACTTTTGTTCTTCTTTTGGCATAATTTTTGCAGTTTTTAACTGTGTAATTTTTTGCGTATTTTTTCCCTTCTTTTTAGATTTTTTCTTTCCTTTTATTCCAAGTTCAGAAAGAACTTCTTTAACAGCATATTCTAATTCTGTTTTTTGCGGATTCATTGGAAGAATAAAATTTCTACATTCGCGCCAAGTTCGTGCATAAAGTTCGCTAAAAGACGCTTTGTTTGCTATTTCTTTTTGCCAATCTGTAAGGCTTTTTATAAAATCAGAAACTAAAAATACAAGTTTTTCGCCAAGTCGCGCATCTGGATTTTTATTTACAAGTTCATCTAATTTATGAATGTTTTGCATATAAGCGGTTTCGAACTTTTTGTTTTCGTACATCATTGCGGTTGCCGCTGGTTGTAGCGACATATAAAGGTCTGTATCTAGTGCTTCTGAAATAATTTGCTCTGCTCGCCCACTATTTAATATTTTTAACAGTTCTTCTGTAAGTCGCGAAGGACTAACTTGCCCCAAAAGATTTGCACATTGTCTTATTTTATGTCGACAAGCAAAACTCATTTTTGCATCTGTTTTTGCAGAATATTTTATTGCGCGCAACATTCTAACAGGATCTTCTACAAATATTCTGTTTAGCGGAATAATTGGTCGTAAAATTTTCTTTTTTATGTCCTTAAAACCGCCAACATAATCAATAACTTGCTCTAAAATTGGGTCGTAATAAAGCGCATTTATTGTAAAATCACGACGCAATACATCTTCGTCAATTGTACCAAATTCGTTTCCTACAGAACCTTCGGAAATAGAACGAAAAGTGCTTACTTCAAAAATTTTAGGTCCAAAAATAACGTGAACAATTCTAAATCTGCGACCAATTATTCTTGAATTTCTAAAAAGTCGCTTTACTTTAGACGGCGTCGCATCTGTAACAATATCAAAATCTTTCGGAGTGTTTCCGACAATTAAATCACGCACAGCACCGCCAACAATGTATGCGTGAAATCCAGCGTCTCTTAATCTGTCAATAATTTGCACGGCATCAAAATCAATTTTACTTCTAGAAATGCCGTGCTCTTCTTTTGTATAAACAATGGCTTTTTTTACAGGTTTGCCATTTTTGTCAGTACCATAACGAATTAACACAATATAATGATATTATTACAGAGAAATATTTTTTTCAATCCAGTTAAAAATATCAGAAACAACTTGTTCACCATCTTCTTCGTTTAAAACTTCGTGTCGGTCGCCATTATAAACTTTTGAAGAAACATTTTTTATTCCGTTATTTCTATATATTTCAAGTAATTTTTCTACTGATTTTCCATAATTTCCTACAGGATCTTCACTTCCATAAACCGCAAAAATTGGTAGTTCAACTGGAATTTTTTTAATATTTTTTGCATTATGAATTTTTATAAGACCAGAAGTTAAATCTTTAAAAAAACTTACGGTAGAAACGCCTCCGCACCAAGAATCGTTTCTGTACATTAAACGGTTTGAAACATTTTTAGAAAGCCAAGAAAGACTATCTTTTTCTGCCTTAAAATGTTTATTATACGAACCAAACGCAAGATTTTGGCAGAACTTTGATTTATGATTTTTTCCGCAAAACAAGCAAGCAAGATTCATCCAAATGTTTCCAATTTTTGCTTCGGGTTTTGGTCCAGATGTTCCGCTTAAAATACAACCAGAAATTTCATTTCCGTGTTCTTCTATATAATTTTGCGCAACAAAAGAGCCAAACGAATGTCCAAAAAGAATTATTTTTTTGCCATGAAAATCTTTTTTTGCTTCGTCTATAATTTCTGCTAAGTCGGAAGTTACTTTTTCAAAACCGTCTTTATCTGCTAATTTTCCAAAAATTCCCGTTCCATTAGATTCTGCGTTATAAGCAGTTTTGCCGTGACCACGTTGGTCGTGCGCGCTAAAAACGTAGCCTTTATTTGCAAAGTCGCTTCCTACTCTGTCGTAACGCAAAGCGTGTTCTTGCATTCCGTGAACAAAAACTACAACTGCTTTTATATTTTCTTCATTTTCCGGAATCCAACGATTTACAAAAATTTCTGTTCCATCTGACATTTTTTGCGAAAATTTTTCTACTTGCATAAGTTTCTCCAAAATTTGTGTTTTATGTTTTATAAAAATTATGGATTTGTGGAAAATACAGTCATT
>CAZJOU010000005.1:0-9793 GCA_964547685.1 uncultured Treponema sp.
TATGGGCGTAGAGGTGGAGCAGTAATATGAAACATGGAAAGAAATATCGCGCATCTGCCGCAAAATACGATCTTACAAAAAAATATGATGTTGCTGCTGCGTGCCAGATGGTAAAAGATATGAAGGTTGCTAACTTCGACGAAACTGTAGAAGCTCACGTAAACCTTAAAATGGATAAATCTACATCAGTTCGCGACACTCTTGTATTCCCAAATCAATTTAAGGGCGAAAAGAAAGTTCTTGTTTTCTGTAAAGGCGACAAAGTTGACGAAGCTCTTAAAGCTGGTGCGGCTTATGCAGGTTCAGACGAATATATCGAAAAAGTAAAGGGTGGTTGGCTAGACTTTGATGTTGCAGTTGCTACTCCAGATATGATGAAAGATGTAGGTCGTCTTGGTATGGTTTTGGGTCGCAAAGGTCTTATGCCAAACCCAAAAACAGGAACTGTAACTAACGATGTAGCTTCTGCTATTGCGGAACTTAAAAAAGGTCGTACAGAATATCGTGCAGACAAAGGTGGAGTTATTCACATTGCTGTAGGCAAGATTTCTATGGATCCAGCGAAAGTTGCTGAAAATATAAATGTACTTTTGTCTGAAGTTGCAAAAAAAGCTCCTAACGGAGTTGTTCAGAACTTCATCGCATCTGTATCCCTCAGTTCAACTATGGGCCCAGGCGTTTGGGTTGACATGAAGGTAGGTGAATAATTATGGCAATGTTAGCACACAAAGTTCAATCTGCTAAAACAGCGGCAATCGAAGAAGCAAAAAAGACATTTGCAGATTACAATAGTTTTATTTTTGCAGATTATCGCGGAATGACTGTAGAACAGATTACAAGTCTTCGCAAAAAGCTTCGTGAACAAAATGCAACTTTAAAAGTTGTAAAAAATAATTTTGCTCGCATCGCATTTGAAGAAATGGACATTAAAAATGTAGCAGATCTTTTAAAAGGTCCTACAGTTGTTGCAATGGCAAATGAAGATGCAAACGTAGTTGCAAAAACTCTTTTTGATTTTGCAAAAGACGCTCCAGTTCTTACTGTAAAAGGCGCTTGCGTAGAAAAAGAAGTTTACGATGCAGCAAAAATCGAAGCATTTTCAAAAGTTCCTGGAAAGAAAGAACTTATTGCAATGCTTATGTCTGCAATCAATGGCCCTGCTCGTCAGCTTGCTGCTACAATCAAGGCTTATGCAGAAAAGAAAGAAGCAGAAGGCAAATAGCCTAAACTTCTTAGTATATAGATTTTTTAGTCTATAACACGGTTAGGCTTCAGAAGCTGTCGACTATCCGTGAAAAAAAGCAGAGTCATTCGTATGAATGTTTACTGCACAACCTTTTAGGTTGAATATTTATAAAAACATATTTGTGAGGAAGACAATATGGCAGCATTAACAACAGATCAGATTCTTGATGCAATTTCTGGAATGACAGTTCTTGAATGTTCAGAACTCGTAAAAGCAATGGAAGAAAAATTCGGTGTAACAGCAGCAGTTGCTGTTGCAGCAGGTCCAGTAGCAGGTGCAGCACCAGCAGCTGAAGAACAGACAGAATTTACAGTTTCTTTGGATTCATTTGATGCAGCTAAAAAGATTCCAGTTATTAAAGTTGTTCGCGAAATTACTGGTCTTGGACTTGGCGATGCAAAAGCACTTGTTGAAGGAGCTCCAAAAACTCTTAAAGAAGGCGTAAGCAAAGCAGACGCTGACGAAATGATTAAAAAGATTGAAGAAGCTGGTGGTAAAGCTTCTAAAAAATAAGTTGTTTCTAAAAGCAGCTTAATATTAAAAGGGGTGTTCAAAGATTTATATCTTTGCATCCCTTTTTGTGCATTTAAAAAAATATTTTGTTCTTTAAAAATTAAAATTATTGTCTTACCCAAGACAAATCAGTTGTTCCTGTGCTGTGCAGAGTTTCTGCATGTAGCAGTTTCTAACTGAACTTAAAATTATGGGGGCCATGATGTTCGCAAAGACACGAACAATCAACCGACAGTATATCGGAAAGGATATTAAAAGTTTTATTGATATTCCTAATCTGATTGCTATTCAGACTTCTTCTTATGAAAGTTTTCTTCAGGCAGAAAGACTGAAGAAAGGTGAGCCGTTATTAAATCAAGGTCTTCAGGAAGCGTTTAACACAACTTTTCCTATAGAAAGTCCAAACGGCGACATGTCGCTAGAGTTCGAATACTATGAACTCGATTACGCTAATATTAAATTTACCGAACTTGAATGCAAACAAAAAGGCGCAACTTATTCTGTTCCTTTAAAAGCAAGAATCGACCTTGTTTTTTTGAATGATGGTCATATTATTCAAAAAGATATTTATATGGGCGATATTCCGCTTATGACAGAACGTGGCACATTTATTATTAATGGTGCAGAACGCGTTGTTGTTTCGCAAATTCACCGTTCGCCTGGCGTTATTTTTACGCACGACAAGGATGTTTATGGTAGCCGTATAATTCCTTATCGCGGTTCTTGGCTTGAATTTGAAATTGATCAGAAAAAAGAATTAATTTACGCAAAAATCGACAGAAAAAAGAAAATTTTGGGAACGATTTTCTTACGTGCATTAGGTTATTCTACTCGCGAAGAAATTATCCGTTGTTTTTATAAAACAGAAACTGTAAAAGTTGTTGATTCAACAGAAGAACGCGAAAAATTAGTAGATAAAGTTCTTGCAGACGCTGTTATTATAAAAGATGAAAACGGAAATGAAAAACGCTTGTTTAATGCTGGCGTTAGACTTCATCCGCACGAAATTGACGATTTAATTGCAAATAATATTTCTGAAATCAATGTTATTAAATTAAATACAAAAAAAGACCCGAACAACAAAGATGAAAAAAATGATTCTTTGGATTCGGAAATTATAATCAACTGTTTTGAAAAAGAAGAAGTTCGCTACGTAAAAGAAGGTTCTGTAGATATGGAAGTGTCTAAAGAAGACGCTTTAAATGCAGTTTACGCAATTCTTCAGCCTGGCGAACCAATGACAGTAGAAGCAGCAGAAAAAGACTTAAATTCAATGTTCTTTTCTGAACGTCGCTACGATTTAGGTCGAGTTGGTCGTTATAAACTTAATAAGAAATTCGACTACAAAGATGATGTAAAAGATTTTACATTAATAAAAGACGATATTATCAATACAATGAAAACTTT
Source organism: uncultured Treponema sp. (assembly GCA_964547685.1). Lineage (GTDB taxonomy): Bacteria > Spirochaetota > Spirochaetia > Treponematales > Treponemataceae > Treponema_D. The sequence continues at coordinate 3,167 of CAZJOU010000005.1, forward strand.
AATCAATGTTTATATTGGTGAAGATGTAATTGATGATATTGACCATCTTGGTAACCGACGTATTCGTTGCGTAGGAGAACTTCTTACAAATCAACTTAAAACTGCGTTTAGCCGAATGGAACGCATTGTTAAAGAGCGAATGGGACTTAAAGAAACAGAAACAATGAAACCGCAAGATTTAATTTCTATTAAACCTATTGTTGCGGCAATTCGCGAATTCTTTGGTTCTTCGCAACTTTCTCAATTTATGGATCAGATTAATCCGCTTTCTGAACTTACACACAAGCGTCGTCTTTCTGCGTTAGGTTCTGGTGGTCTTTCTCGAGATCGCGCAGGATTTGAAGTTCGCGATGTTCACTATTCTCATTACGGAAGAATGTGTCCTATTGAAACTCCAGAAGGTCCAAACATTGGTTTGATTGTTTCTTTGGCAATGTACACAAGAATTAATGAATACGGATTTTTGGAAGCACCATTCCGCAAAGTAGAAAACGGAAAAGCAACTGATAAAGTTGAATATCTTTCTGCAATGGATGAAGACAAATATTATATTGGTCAGTTAGTTCCAGGAATGAAAGAAGATGGTTCGTTCCCTACAGATATGATTTCTGTTCGTCGTCGCGGTGATTATACTCAGCGTTCTGTAAAAGATGTTCAGTATATTGACGTTTCTCCGCGCGAAGTAATTTCTGTTTCTGCTTCGTTAATTCCGTTCCTTGAACACGATGATGCTAACCGTGCGCTTATGGGTTGTAACATGCAGCGACAGGGCGTTCCTTTGCTATTCCCAGAACCTCCTTATGTTGGAACTGGAATGGAAAAACGAACGGCTTACGATTCTGGTGTTTTGGTAAAAGCAAAATACGAAGGCGATGTAACTTATGTTTCTTCTGATTTAATAAAGATTAAGCCTACAGATTCTTCTGCTGGCGACGTAAACGAATATAAACTTATTAAATATCAAAGAACTAACAACGATACTTGGAATCATCAGCGACCAACTGTAGAAGTTGGCGAACACGTAAAGCAAGGTCAGGTAATTGCAGATGGACCTGCAACATTTAATGGCGAACTTGCTCTTGGTCGTAACCTTCTTGTTGGATTCGTTCCGTGGAACGGCTACAACTACGAAGACGCTGTTTTAATTTCTCAGCGAGTTGTTCGCGAAGATATGTACACAACAATTCATATTAAAGAATTTGAAACAGAAGTTCGCGAAACAAAACTTGGTCCAGAAAAAATTACTCGCGATATTCCAAATACTGCAGAAAAAGCACTTGATAACCTTGATGCAGAAGGAATTGTTCGAATTGGAGCAAAGGTTCGCTCTGGCGATATTCTTGTTGGAAAAGTAACTCCAAAGAGCGAAACAGAAACAACTCCAGAATTTAAGCTTTTGAACTCTATCTTTGGTGAAAAAGCTAAAGAAGTTCGCGATTCTTCATTAAAGCTTCCACATGGTGTAGAAGGCGTTGTAATTGATGTTCAGCGAATGAAACGAATGGAAGGCGATGAACTTTCTCCTGGTGTTGATGAAGTTGTAAAAGTTATTATTGCAAATAAGCGAAAACTTCGCGAAGGCGATAAAATGGCTGGACGACACGGAAATAAAGGTGTTGTTGCTCGCATTTTGCCTCCAGAAGATATGCCTTATTTGGAAGATGGAACTCCACTTGACATTTGTTTGAATCCGCTAGGTGTTCCTTCGCGAATGAATATTGGTCAGATTATGGAATCTGAACTTGGAATTGCTGGTAAATACTTAAATCAATTCTTTGAAGCTCCAGTATTCCAGTCGCCAAGTCAGGAACAAATTGCAGAAAAATTAAAGGAAGCTGGACTTTCGCCTGATTGTAAGCAAGTTGTTCGTTCTGGTCAGACTGGCGAGCCGTTTATTAATCCAATCTTTGTTGGTGTAATTTACTTTATGAAGTTGCATCACTTGGTTGACGATAAAATGCATGCTCGTTCAACAGGTCCATATTCTCTTGTTACTCAGCAGCCACTTGGTGGTAAAGCACAGGTTGGTGGGCAGCGTCTTGGAGAAATGGAAGTTTGGGCTCTAGAAGCGTATGGTGCTGCAAACTGTCTTCAGGAAATGATGACAATCAAATCTGATGATATGACAGGTCGTTCAAAAATTTACGAATCTATTGTAAAAGGCGATCCATCTAGTCCTGCGGGCGTTCCAGAAGCATTCAACGTAATGGTTCAGGAACTTCGTGGTTTGGCTCTTGATTTTACAATTTATGACGAAAAGGGTAAACAAATTGCTCTTACAGAACGAGATCAAGAATTGATTGATAAAGCCGCATCTGGTTTTGATAAGGAGAATGCAAATGCGTGATATTCAGGATTTCGCAAGCCTTAAAATAAAATTGGCTTCGCCAGAAACTATCCGTGCATGGTCTTATGGGGAAGTTAAAAAGCCGGAAACTATAAATTATAGAACTCTTCGTCCAGAAAAAGATGGACTTTTTTGCGAACGCATTTTCGGAACTACAAAGGAATGGGAATGCTACTGCGGAAAATTTAAGTCTATTCGCTATAAAGGCGTAATTTGCGATCGCTGCGGTGTAGAAGTTACTCATTTTAAAGTTCGCCGCGAAAGAACTGGTCATATTGAATTGGCTGCTCCAGTTAGTCATATTTGGTATTATCGTTCTGTTCCAAGCCGAATGGGACTTTTGCTAGATATGCAAGTTGCTCAGCTAAAAGCAGTTCTTTATTACGAAAAATACATTGTAATAGATGCTGGCGATACAGACTTAAAGAAAATGCAACTTCTTTCAGAAGATGAATATATGGAAGCCCGCGAACGTTACGGCGAAACTTTTACTGCCGATATGGGAGCGGAAGCAATAAAAACTTTGCTTGATTCTATTGATTTGGACGCGCTTGCAACAGAACTTCGCGAAAAAATGATAGAAAAAGGACCAAAATCAGATAAGCGATTATTAAAAAGAATAGAAATTGTTGAAAATTTCCGCTCTTCTGGAAATAAAGCATCTTGGATGATTTTGGACGTAATTCCAGTAATTCCGCCGGATCTTCGCCCTATGGTTCAACTTGATGGTGGACGTTTTGCTACATCGGACTTAAACGATTTATATCGCCGCGTAATTAATAGAAACAATCGTCTTAAAAGATTGCTTCAACTTTCTGCGCCAGACATTATTATTCGTAACGAAAAACGAATGTTGCAGGAAGCTGTTGATGCGCTTTTTGATAATTCAAAACGCAAACGTTCTGTAAAGGGTGCTTCTAACCGACCTTTAAAATCAATTTCTGATATGATTAAAGGTAAGCAAGGACGATTCCGCCAGAATCTTCTTGGTAAGCGTGTTGACTATTCTGGTCGTTCTGTAATTGTTGTTGGTCCAGAACTTAAACTTTGGCAGTGTGGTCTTCCTACAAAAATGGCTCTTGAACTTTTTAAGCCATTTATAATGAAGAAACTTGTTGATAAGCAGGTTGTTTTTAATATTAAAAAAGCAAAAATGCTTGTAGAACAAGAAGCTCCAGAAGTTTATAGCATTCTTGACGAAGTTGTTCGCGAACATCCAGTTATGTTAAACCGCGCGCCAACTCTTCACCGACTTGGAATTTTGGCATTTGAACCGGTTTTGGTAGAAGGAAAAGCGTTAAAACTTCATCCTCTTGCTTGTAAATCTTTTAATGCCGACTTTGATGGCGACCAGATGGCTATTCACGTTCCTTTAACACAGGCTGCTCAAATGGAATGTTGGACATTGATGCTTTCTGCACGAAACCTTCTTGACCCAGCAAACGGAAACACAATTGTTGCTCCGTCTCAGGACATGGTTCTTGGAATTTATTATATGACTTCCATTAAACCAAATGCAAAAGGTACAGGAAAAAGATTTAGCTCTCCGGACGAAGCGCGTCTTGCTGCAGAATCTGGTGCTATTGAATGGCAGGCAAAAATTAAAGTTCCGGCTCCAAAAGATTGCTTTGAAGGCAATAAATATTGTTGGGATGGAAAAGAATTTAAAACTGGCGATTTAATAGAAACAACTGCTGGTACATTGGCTTTTAACGAAGCAATGCCAGATGATGTAAAGTTTATAAACAAGCAAATGGGTGACAAAGCGTTAAAGGCAATGATTGAGCATGTTTATCATACTCAAGGTCCTTGGCTTACAGTTCAAATGCTTGATGCAATTAAATCTGTTGGTTACAAAAACGCTACGTTCTACGGCGCAACTCTTTCTATGGACGATATTATTATTCCAGACGAAAAGAAAGATATGATTGCAAAAGCCGATGCAGAAGTTGCAAAAATTGTAAATGATAACGCTCACGGTATTATTACTGATGAAGAACGATTCTCTAAAGTAACAGATATTTGGGCTAGAACAAACGAAAAACTTACAGAAATTATGTACGACAAAATGGCTAAGGACAAAGATGGATTTAATACTATCTATATGATGGCTACATCTGGTGCCCGCGGTTCTCGTAAACAGATTTCTCAGCTTGCCGCGATGCGTGGTTTGATGGCAAAACCAGGTGGAGACATTATTGAACTTCCGGTTAAATCAAACTTTAAGGAAGGACTTTCCGTAATTGAATACTTTATTTCTTCTAACGGTGCGCGAAAAGGTCTTTCTGATACAGCGTTAAAAACTGCGGATGCTGGTTATATGACTCGCCGACTTGTTGATGTTGCGCAAGATGTTGTTGTAAACGAAGAAGATTGCGGAACAATTAACGGAATTGATTACGAAGCAATTAAAGAAGGTGACGAAATTACTGTTCATCTTAAAGACAGAATTGTTGGTCATTATACAATTGAACGCGTTGTTCACCCAATTACAGGCGAGCTTATTTGCGATGTAAACCAATATATTGACGAAGCACTTGCTGCAAAAATTGAAGATGCTGGCGTAGAAAAAGTAAAGCTAAGAACAGTTCTTACTTGCGAAGCGCAGCACGGAATTTGCGTAAAATGCTATGGTCAAAACCTTGCACGCAATAAGATTGTAGAAATTGGCGAAGCTGTTGGTATTGTAGCCGCTCAGTCAATTGGTCAGCCTGGTACACAGTTAACACTTCGAACATTCCACTCTGGTGGTACTGCGGATAAAGCTGTAGAAGATAACAGAATTGTTCTTAAATACAATGCTATTATTAACGACATTCAAGGTACACACGTAGAAAAAGAAGATGGTTCTTGGTTGTTTACACGTAAAGGTTCAATGAAAGTTCTTCGCATTCTAGATACTGTAAAAATAGAAAAAGGCGATAAACTTAATGTTCAAGATGGTGTAAGTCTTCTTAAAGATTCAGTTCTTCTTACTAGAAAAGGTAAGGATGTTACATCTCCAGTTTCTGGAAGAATTGTTATTAAAGATGATGAAATTTATATTACTAACAAAGAAGTAAAAGTAGAAATCAGTAATGGTTCTAACATTCACGTAAAAGTTGGTGATATAGTAAAAGCAGGTTCTTCTTTAGGAACATTTGACCAGTATTCTGATCCAATTATTGCCGAAAGTGATGGATATGTTCATTTTGAAGATATTATTCCTGGTTCAACTTTGTCTGAAAAAGTTGATAATGCTTCTGGTAGCGTTGAACGCACAATTACAGATTTGCACCTTGATATTAAGCAGCCACGCATTATTATTACGGACGAAGCTGGAAACGAACTTGGAAGTTACTATCTTCCTGCGGGAGCGGTTCTTTCTGTTGAAGATAAACAGCAGATTAAAGCCGGCGATACTCTTGCAAAGATGACAAAAGAAGCAACTAAGTCTCAGGATATTACTGGTGGTATTCCGCGTGTTACAGAATTGTTTGAAGCTCGAAAACCAAAAGTTCCGTGTGTTCTTGCTCAAATTTCTGGAGTTGTTAAATTTAAGGGAATTGCGAAAGCAAAACGAATTGTTGCTGTAGAAGATGAATTTGGAAAGTCGTATGAACATCTTGTTCCTACAAACCGACACATGATTGTTCGTGATGGCGACCGTGTAGAAGCTGGCGAACCACTTTGCGATGGTGCTCCAAATCCAGCAGATATTCTTGCAATTCTTGGCGAAAATGCTCTTCAGAACTACTTGATGAAAGAAATTGATGCAGTTTATCGCGCTCAGGGCGTAAGCATTAACGACAAACATATTGGTGTAATTATTCGCCAAATGTTAAGAAAAGTAGAAATTGTTGCTGTAGGTGATACAAAATTCATTTATGGTCAGCAAATTGATAAATGGAAGTTCCATGAAGAAAATCGTCGCGTTATTGCTAATGGTGGACAACCAGCAGTTGCGCGCCCAATGTATCAGGGAATTACAAAAGCAGCTTTAAATGTAGATTCATTTATTTCTGCTGCATCATTCCAGGAAACAACAAGAGTTCTTACAAATGCCGCAATTTCTGGCGCAACAGACGGATTGCACGGTATTAAAGAAAACGTTGCTATTGGTCACATGATTCCTGCCGGAACAGGAATTAAAAACTACAAAAATGTTAAGTTGTTTGACGAAAGCGACAAAGATCTTGATGTTCAAATGGATGAGATTCTTGAACGACGACGATTGGAAAAAGAACAAGAAGAAAACAGTGCTATAGAACCTGTTTTTGAAACAGAAGATTCTGATTAGT
>CAZJOU010000005.1:9893-25326 GCA_964547685.1 uncultured Treponema sp.
ATTGCGGGGCTATCTAAGAAGAAATGTCATGCTGAACTTGTTTCAGCATCTATTTTGAACTTAGATAGCCCTAATTTTTTACATTTTTTTGCATAAATTTTAGAATTTCTGCAAAAATTCTCTTGAATTCATTTTTCTTATTCAATATCATAGTTAAACCTATCTCTATAGGTTTTTTTTGCAAATCTTCCGGGGTGCTGACCGGACAAAAATAGGAGAATAGGCGATGCCTACAATCAATCAATTAATTCGTCATGGACGTCAGTCAGTGGCAAATAGAACCAAGTCTCCCGCGCTTGAATCTTGCCCACAAAAACGTGGAGTTTGTACTCGCGTTATGACTGTAACTCCAAAAAAACCGAACTCTGCGCTTAGAAAAGTAGCTCGTGTTCGTTTGTCAAATGGTATTGAAGTAACTGCATACATTCCTGGTATTGGTCATAACCTTCAGGAACACTCTGTAGTTCTTATTCGCGGTGGACGTGTAAAGGACCTTCCTGGTGTACGTTACCACATTATTCGCGGAACAAAAGATACTTTGGGTGTAGAAGATAGAAAACGTGGCCGTTCAAAATACGGTGCAAAACGACCAAAGGCTTAATGGAGGACTAAGATGGGAAGACATAAGAAATCAATCGAACGTCCATGTATGCCAGACGTAAAATATAACTCAAAAGTTGTTACAAAATTTGTTACACGTATGATGCTTGATGGTAAAAAATCAACTTGTACAAAAATTGTGTACGAAGCATTGGATAAACTTAAAACAAAAACAGATAAAGATCCGCTAGAAGTTTTCCTTAAAGCTGTTGACAACGTAAAACCAATGGTAGAAGTAAAGTCTCGCCGTGTTGGTGGTGCAACTTATCAGGTTCCGATGGAAATTCGAGAATCTCGTCGCGAAGCTTTGGCTATGCGTTGGATTATCGGTGCTGCTCGTGCTCGTTCTGGTCACGGAATGGCAGATACATTGGCTTCTGAACTTTTAGACGCTTTTAATAATACAGGAACAGCTTTTAAGAAAAAGGAAGATGTTCACAAAATGGCAGAAGCAAACAAAGCTTTTGCTCATTTTAGATGGTAGATTAAACTGCTATTGTAAAAAGGTGTTTCGTAAAGAAACGCCTTTTTTTATGATTATTTTATTAAAAAAATATTTTACCTATTGAAACTATTTTTTAAAAATAGTATATTTTTTAAACTACACTCTTAGTAGTGTATTCTAGGGTCTTTGAAAGTTGGCAGCTTGCTTGTGGCAAAACTGGTGTTTCTGTAAAGCTAACTAAGTGCTTGCACTGATGTTTTCAAGAAGCACGACCCTAAATGTTATTCGTGTCGTTGATGCGAAACTTGATAACTTGGCGTTTTGGGTTTCAACTGATCTGAGGTACAGATTAGGTTCTGGATTCCATACCAGTTATCAAAATTAGACGTTTGATAATGTTTGGTGGTGCAGACCAAGATATTTCGAAATTATGGAATATCATGAAGTTTTATAACTTTTTAGTCCGCAAAATAACAAACATATTTTATCAATACGCAATTAAAGTGTGTCTGCGAATGTGTTTAGCAACTGTTGTTGTTGAATATATTCTGGCTTAAAGTGCAACACATAAAAAATAAGAATGTCGGTCAATAAGAATGAAAGTCCGACAAGGAGACAAACATGGCAAAGGAGAAGTTCGTTAGAACTAAACCTCACATGAACGTAGGTACTATTGGTCACGTAGACCATGGTAAGACAACTCTTTCTGCAGCAATCACACAGTACTGTGCTAAAAAGTATGGTGACCATGCTCTTAAGTATGATGAAATTGATAATGCTCCAGAGGAAAAAGCTCGTGGTATTACAATTAATACTCGTCACTTGGAATATCAGTCAGACAAGAGACACTATGCACATATCGACTGCCCAGGACATGCTGACTATATTAAGAACATGATTACTGGTGCTGCTCAGATGGACGGTGCTATTCTTGTAATCGCTGCATCAGACGGTGTTATGGCTCAGACTCGTGAACACCTTTTGCTTGCTCGCCAGGTAGGTGTACCAAAGATTATCGTTTTCTTGAACAAAGTAGACCAGCTTGATGGCGATGAAGAAATGTTGATGCTTGTAGAAGAAGAAGTAAAAGATACAATCCAGCAATATGGATTCTCTCCTGATACACCAATTATCAAAGGTTCTGCATTCAAAGCATTGAACGAACCTGAAAATCCAGAAAATACAAAATGTATTGAAGAATTGCTTAACGCAATGGATACATGGTTTGATGATCCAGTTCGCGATGAAGATAAACCATTCTTGATGCCAATTGAAGACATCTTTACTATTTCTGGACGTGGTACTGTAGTAACAGGACGTGTAGAACGTGGTGTTATCAATATGAACGACGCTGCTGAAATCGTTGGTATTCGCCCAACAGCTCAGACAACTGTAACTGGACTTGAAATGTTCCAGAAAACACTTGATCAGGCTATTCCAGGTGATAACGTTGGTGTACTTCTTCGTGGTATTGAAAAGAAAGACGTTGTTCGCGGACAGGTACTTGCAAAACCAGGTACAATCCACCCACATACAAAGTTCGAAGCACAGATTTACGTTTTGACAAAAGAAGAAGGTGGACGTCACTCTTCATTCCGCAATGGTTACCGCCCTCAGTTCTACTTCCGAACAACAGATATTACAGGTACTGTAATGCTTGGAAACGGTGTAGAAATGGTAAACCCAGGCGACAACGTTAAAATTATTGGTGAACTTATTCATCCAGTTGCTATGGACGAAGGTCTTAAACTTGCTATCCGAGAAGGCGGTCACACAATCGCTTCTGGTCAGGTTACAAAGATTATCGAGTAGTTTTTAGACATCAGATGTTTAAGATTAAGTTCTTAAGCATCTGATTTGTCCTTGGAGGATTAAATTCATGGCTAATGGAAAGATTCGTGTTCGACTTCGTGCTTTTGATGTTGAACTGATCGATCAGAGTGCTAAAGCTATCGTACAGGCTGTTCAAAAGGCTGGCGCAAAGGTTTCTGGACCTATTCCGCTTCCTACAAGAATTAATAAGGTAACAGTTCTTCGTTCACCACACGTAAATAAAAAGTCACGTGAACAGTTCGAAATGAGAACTCATAAACGTCTTATTGACATTTTGAATCCATCAACAGATGTTATGGAATCATTAATGAAACTTGAACTTCCTGCAGGCGTTGCAGTTGAAATTAAACAGTAGTTTCTCGCGCTACTGAAAAAGGGTACGGACCCTCCGGATCTGGGTTGGCGGCCAATAAAAATACGGACGAAAGTCCATTTAGGAGTTATCAGAATGAAAGGTCTGATTGCAAAAAAAGTAGGAATGACACAGGTTTTCGACGAAGCCGGTAACTTAACACCTGTTACCGTGATCCGCGTTGAACCAAACACTGTTGTTGCTACTAAAACAAAGGAAACATGCGGATACAATGCTGTTGTTCTTGGTGTAGACGATATAAAGGCTACCAAAACAAATAAAGCATACGCAGGCATTTTCCCAGAAAACGTTTCTCCGAAACGTACTTTAAAAGAATTTCGCGACTTTGAATCAGAAGTAAAGGTTGGCGATTCTGTTGGTTTGGAATTATTTGAAGGAACACGCTTCTTGGATGTAACTGCTACATCAAAAGGAAAGGGATTCCAGGGCGTAATGAAGAGATGGGGCTTCCATGGTGGACGCGCAACTCACGGTTCAAAATTCCATCGAGAAGCAGGTGGTACAGGTGCTTGTACAACTCCTGGACATTGTTTTAAGAATATTAAAATGCCAGGACACATGGGATTCAGACGAATTACTGTTCAGAATCTTAAAATTGTAAAAATTGACCCAGAACTTAATATTATTTTAGTTCGCGGTGCTGTTCCAGGCGTAAGAGACTGCACACTTATCGTGAAGTCCGCAGTAAAAAAGAGCTAGGAGATAGGATATGGAAAAGAAAGTATATTCAACTTCTGGAAAAGAACTGCGTACAATCACGCTTGATGACAAAGTATTCGGTCTTCCAGTAAATGATGATGTTATTTACTATGCTATTACAAATGAACTTGCAAATATGCGAGTTGGTACTGCAAGTACAAAAACTCGTTCAGAAGTTCATGGTAGCAATGCTAAGCCTTATAAGCAGAAGGGAACTGGTAATGCCCGACGCGGTGATAAAAAGTCTCCGCTTATGGTTGGTGGTGGTACAATTTTTGGACCAAAACCAAGAGACTATAGCTATGCAATTCCTAAAAAGGAAAAACGCCTTGCTATAAAAACTATTCTTAGTATGCAGGCTCAAAGCGATAGATTTACAGTGGTAGAAGATTTTACTGTAGAAAGCGGTAAAACAAAAGATCTTGTTAAGATTTTAAGCAATTTTGAAAATGGCGAAAGAACTGTAATCGTTCTTAAAGATGATGATGCTAAAATTAAACAGTCTGGAAAAAATCTTCCAAATGTTTCTTTCTTATCTTTTAATCGTCTTAGAGCACACGATTTGTTCTATGCAAGAAAAATTGTAATTCTTGAATCTGCTGTTAAAAATCTTTCAGATTTTTATGCTGAAGATAAGGAGGCTAAATAATGAATTATTCTGATATTCTTATTGAGCCTGTTGTTTCAGAAAAGGCAAATGATCTTCGCGGTCAGAATAAATACGTATTTAAAGTATTGCCTGCTGCAACAAAAACACAAATTAAAGAAGCTGTAGCAAAACTTTTTAACGTAAAAGTTGTTGACTGCACTACTGTTAATGTTATGGGCAAAATGAAAAGACTTCGTGGTAAACCAGGAAGAACAAGCTCATACAAGAAAGCTATTGTACGTATTGCTGATGGTGAAACTATCGCAGCATTTGAAGGCGTATAATTAAGTTAACTAAGGGGAAATAAAATGGCTCTTAAAGTATATAAGCCAATAACTCCAGGTACACGCGGACGCGTTGACTTGGTAAGAGAAGAACTGACAGCCGATAGACCCGAAAAAACTTTGGTGTCAGGAAAAAAGTCTAATGGAGGTCGCGGTCAAGGCGGTCGTATTTCTGTACGACATCATGGCGGTGGACACAAAAGACGCTATCGCGAAATTGATTTTAAGCGAGAAAAGCACGGTATTCCAGGAACTGTAAAAACTATTGAATACGATCCTAACCGCAGTGCTAATATTGCTTTAATTTATTATGCTGATGGCGATAAACGTTATATTATTGCACCAAAAGGACTTCAGGTTGGACAGAAAATTATGTCTGGTGAAAATGCAACTCCTACTGTAGGAAATGCACTTCCACTTGATAACATTCCTGTTGGATTTACAATTCATAATATTGAATTGACTCTTGGACAAGGTGGACAGTTAGTTCGCTCTGCTGGAGCAAGTGCTATGATTGCAGGTCGTGAAGGAATTTACGTTATTGTTCGCCTTCCATCTGGAGAAATGCGCAAAGTTAATGGTCGTTGTTATGCTACAATTGGTGTTGTAGGAAACGAAGAGCATATGAATGTTCAGCTTGGAAAAGCAGGACATAAACGATGGCTTGGTATTCGTCCTACAGTTCGTGGTATGGCTATGAACCCGGTAGATCACCCACTTGGTGGTGGTGAAGGTGCTGGAAAAGGTCGTAACCCTGTTACTCCTTGGGGACAGCCTTGTAAGGGTTACAAAACTCGAAACAAGAGAAAGCCGTCTAATAACTTTATTATTTCACGTCGAAAGAAGTAATCAAATAGGAGATAACGGTGTCAAGATCTGTTAAAAAAGGACCTTTTGTAGAAAAATCTCTTTACAAAAAGGTTTCAGCAATGAATAAAGAAGCAGAAAAGAAAATGATAAAAACATATTCTCGCTGCTCTACGATTATACCTGAAATGGTAGGTAATACTATTTCTGTTTATAATGGAAAATCATGGATTCCTGTATATGTTACAGAAAATCTCGTTGGGCATAAACTCGGCGAATTTGCTCCTACACGTACTTTTAAAGGCCATGGTGGTACAGACAAAACTGCTGCGGCAGCTACTAAATAAAGGTGGATATTATGGCTGAAAAGAAAGGTTATGTAGCCACTTCAAAGTTCCTTATTGCTTCTCCAACTAAGGTTCGTCCAGTTGCAAAGCTTGTAAATCAGCAACCGGTTACTAAAGCACAGGCAATTCTTGCTAATATGCCGCAGAAAGGTGCTGGACTTATTAATGCAACTTTGAAATCAGCGATTGCAAATGCGCTGAATTTGAACAATAAGCTTGATGAAGATATGCTATACGTAAAAGAAATTAGAATTGACGAAGGTCCAAGACTAAAAAGAGTTTGGTTCCGTGCGCGCGGTCGTGCAGATCAACTTTTAAAACGTATGTGCCATATTACCGTCATCGTTGACGAGAAGGCGGGGGAATAAAGTGGGTCAGAAAGTTAATCCAATCGGTTTGCGCTTAGGCGTAAACAAAACATGGCAATCTCGTTGGTATGCAGATTTTCGTGATTATGCAGACCTTGTTCTTGAAGATGTAAAACTTAGAAAAATGGTTATGGATCTTCCAGAATGCAAAAATGCAGATATTGCTGAAATTGAAATTGTACGACATCCTCAGCGTGTAACAATTGTTATTCACACTGCTCGTCCTGGTGTAATCATCGGCGTAAAGGGTGCAACAATCGAAAAAATTAGTGCTGATATTCAGGCGCAGGTTACAAAAAAAGTCCAAATCAAAATTAAGGAAATTAAACGTGCAGATGTAAATGCTAGTTTAATTGCTCAAAACGTTGGACGTCAGCTTGCCGGTCATGGTTCATTCCGAAAGGCTTTGAAACAGGCTGTTAGCAATGCTATGCGCTCTGGTGCACAAGGTATTAAAATTCGTCTTTCAGGTCGTCTTGGCGGTGCTGAAATGACAAGAACTGAAGAGCATAAAGAAGGACGCGTTCCACTTCACACTCTTCGTGCTGATATTGACTATAGTACATACGAAGCTCATACCGCTTATGGAAAAATTGGCGTAAAAGTATGGGTTTACAACGGAATGAACTATGGTGTAGAACAGAACGAAGATGCAGGCCAGCTTGTTCGTAAGCCACGCCGTGATCGTGCGCAGCGTCCAGCAGCAGATAAGGCTGATAAACCAGCAAAATCAGAAAAATCAGCAAAAGCTGAAAAGCCAGCTAAAGCAGAAAAATCTGCTAAGGCTGAAAAACCAGCAAAAACTGAAAAGACTGAAAAAGTGGAAAAATCAGAACCTTCTGCTAAGGAAAGGAGCTAGGTTATGCCATTAAGTCCTAAAAGAGTTATACACCGAAAGGTGCAGCGAGGTAGAGAAAAAGGAAATGCTACTCGCAACAATTTTATTGACTTCGGTAACATTGCTCTTGTTGCAATGGAACCTACTTGGTTAAGTGCTCGTGTAATAGAAGCGGCTCGTGTTGCTATTAACCGAACACTTGATCGAAAAGGACAGGTTTGGATTCGTGTTTTCCCAGATAAACCGATTTCTAAAAAACCTGCTGAAGTTCGTATGGGTAAGGGTAAAGGTGCTCCAGAATCTTGGGCAGCTGTTATCAAACCTGGTATGATTTTGTTTGAAGTTGGCGGTGTTGACCAAAAGCTTGCTCATAGAGCGTTAGAGCTTGCTGGTGATAAACTTCCAATTGTAACAAAAATCGCTTATAAGCCGACACAGGACTAAGGAGTAATAAGATGGCTGAATCAAAGAAAAAAACAGATAAAGAGTTATCTTATTCTGAATTAGTTGCAAAACGTGACGAGCTTAAGAAAAAATACATGGATCTACGTTTTAAGATGGTAGTTTCTCATGTAGATAATCCAATGCAAAAACGTACAATGCGTCGTGAAATTGCACGTTTGAATACTTTCATTCAGCAGAAAAAAACTGCTGAAGAAAATAAGTAGGAGCTGAACCGTGGCAGAAAATACTGTTCAGACTGTAGAGACTCCAAAAAAACGTGAATTTGTTGGTCTTGTTACAAGTGATAAGATGGACAAAACGATTGTTGTAACTGTTACAACTAAAAAAATGGATCGTCTTTACAAGAAATATGTTACTCGATCAAAGAAGTATATGGCCCATGATGAAAAGAACGATGCTCATATTGGAGACACTGTTCGCATTGTGGAAAGCAGACCGCTTAGCAAAAATAAAGCTTGGCGTCTTGTAGAAATTGTTGAACGTGCTAAATAAGGTGTAAGGAGTAAGATTATGATTCAGATGCAGTCATGTATGACAGTTGCTGATAACTCCGGTGCTAAAATTGCTCAGTGCATTAAAGTACTTGGTGGAACTCACCGCCGTTATGCCGGAATTGGCGACATTGTAGTTGTTGCAATTAAAGATGCTATCCCAACATCCACAATTAAAAAGGGTGCTATTCAGAAAGCAGTAATTGTACGACAAGCAAAAGAATATCGTCGTCCTGATGGAACTTATATTCGTTTTGATGATAACGCTTGCGTAATTGTTGATGAAAATAAGAATCCAAAAGGAAAACGCATCTTTGGACCTGTAGCTCGCGAGCTTCGTGATAAAGATTTTATGAAAATCGTATCATTGGCTCCAGAGGTTCTTTAAGGGGTTATTGTTATGGAAAAGAAATTTAAAATCCGTAAAGATGACACTGTAGAAGTTATTGCAGGAAAAGATAAAGGCAAGCGCGGAACTGTTGTTCGCGTTATTGCTAAAAAAGATGCAGTAATCGTATCTGGTGTTAATATTGTAAAAAAGGCAATGAAAAAACGTAGCCAGCAGGATCAGGGTGGAATCGTAGAAGTTGAAGCACCACTTAATATTTCAAATGTTGGAATTGTGTGCAAAAAATGCGGTCGTCCTGTAAAAATTGGTTACAAGTTTAACGGGGACAAAAAAGTTCGCGTTTGCCGAAAATGTGGAGAAACACTGTAATGGCTAATTACGTACCTCGGCTTAAGAAAGTCTATAAAGACGAAATCGCTCCTGCACTCGTAAAAGAATTTAAGTACACGACTCCAATGCAGATTCCTGTATTGAAGAAAATCGTTGTAAGTATGGGTGTAGGCGAAGCTCTCTCAAATAAGAAACTCCTTGATGCCGCAGTTAATGACTTGACACAGATTACAGGTCAGAAAGCTGTAAAGACTAAAGCAAAAAAGAGTATCGCTAACTTTAAGTTGCGAGAGGGCAATGAAGTAGGAGCAATGGTTACATTGCGCGGTGCAATTATGTATGAATTTTTGGATCGCCTTATAAACGTTGCATTCCCACGAATTAAGGATTTCCGTGGAATCAAAGCTACTGGTTTTGATGGTCATGGAAATTTCTCGGTTGGTGTTACAGAACAGTTGATTTTCCCAGAAATCGATTTTGATAAAATCACAAAGGTTGCTGGTATGAATATCACTTTTGTAACTAGCGCAAAGACTGATGCAGAAGCAAAAGCTTTGCTTGCTAAATTCAACATGCCATTCCGTAAGTAAAGTGAGGGATACATGGCTAAGAAATCATTGATAATAAAAGCCGCTCGCAAACAGAAGTATGAAACAAGACAGTATAATCGCTGTCAGATTTGCGGACGTCCGCGTGGATATTTGCGTAAATATAAGATGTGTCGTCTATGTTTCCGCAAATTAGCAAGTGAAGGCCTTCTTCCAGGCGTCACAAAATCATCTTGGTAGAGTGGTAGGAGAATAGAAATGAGTGCATCAGATCCAGTAGCAGATATGCTTACTAAGGTTCGCAATGCGGCTAATGCCCGCCACGAAAAAGTAGATATTCCTGCTTCTAAACTTAAGCTAGAAATAGTAAAGATTATGAAGACTGAAGGTTATATCAAAAATTTTAAGAAGGTTCAGGAAGACGGACATCCAATTATCCGTATAATCTTGAAATATGATGACAGTAATAATCCTGTAATCCATGGTGCTAAGAAAATTTCTACACCTGGACGACGAGTTTATTCTGGATATAAAGATTTGCCACGCGTATTCAATGGATACGGTACAATCATTGTTTCTACTTCTGCTGGAATTACAACTGGAAAGAAGGCTACAGAAAAACAGGTTGGTGGCGAATTAATTTGCTCTATTTGGTAATAGGAGGAAGATATGTCTAAAATTGGTAAACTTCCTGTAACTATTCCAGCTGGAGTAACTGTTACAGTTTCTAATGGTGTTGTAACAGTAAAAGGTCCAAAGGGTGAACTTAAACAGGAAATTGGTAGCAATGTTAAAGTTGAAGTAAAAGACGGAAATGTTGATGTAACACAAGTTGGTAATTCAAAACAAGCAAATGCATTTCATGGACTTTACCGAAATCTTATACATAATATGGTTACTGGTGTAACAACAGGTTTCTCTAAAAAGTTAGTAATTACTGGTGTAGGTTATCGTGCAGAAGTTCAAGGAAAAATTCTTATGTTGAACCTTGGATATTCAAATGATTTCTTTGTAACAATTCCAGAAGGACTTACAGTAGCTGCTGATGCAAACGGCAATGTAATAATTAGCGGTATTGATAAGCAGCAAGTTGGAGAATTTAGTGCTCAGATTCGTAAGCTTAGAATGCCTGAACCTTATAAAGGAAAAGGAATTCGCTACGATACTGAAGTTATCCGACGCAAAGTTGGTAAGACTGGTGTTAAATAAGGTAGGCCGCTATGTTTAAGAAATTAAATGATAAAGACAGAAAGCGCCTTCATAGAAAGGTTCATATTCGAAAAACTGTATATGGTACAGCTGAAAGACCAAGAATGACAGTTACTCGTTCTAATAAAAATCTTTCTGTTCAAGTTATAAATGACGACGAGGGTAAAACACTCGCTTCAATTTCTACATTGGAAAAAGAATTCGAAGCTCTTAAGCCAAATACTGAAGGAGCAAAGAAACTTGGTGAAGCTTTTGGAGCACGCCTTAAAGATAAAAAAATTACAAAGGTTGTTTTTGACCGAAATGGTTATCTTTATCATGGTGTTGTAAAAGCCCTTGCAGACGGCACTAGAAGTGCTGGAATTGAGTTCTAGGAGTTAAAATGGAACGCAAGAATTTTGATAAAGAACCAAAAGAGTTTGTTGAAAAACTTGTAACTCTTAACAGAACTGCAAAGACTGTAAAAGGTGGACGCCGAATGTCTTTCTCTGCACTTACTGTTGTTGGTGATCAAAAAGGTCGCGTAGGATACGGATTTGGTAAAGCTAATGATGTATCTGAAGCTATTAAAAAGAGTATTGAACATGCCAAGAGAAATCTTGTAACAATGTCGATGAAGAATGGTACTTTACCACATGAAATTATTGGAAAATACAAGAGTTCTTCTGTACTTTTAAAACCTGCTTGTGCCGGTACTGGTATTAAGGCAGGCGGTGCGGTTCGTTCTGTAATGGACGCTGCTGGAATTACAGATGTTATTTCTAAGTCATTGGGTTCAAGTTCTTCTGTAAATGTTGTTCGAGCTACGTTCAATGCTATTGAAAATCTTATGGATGCAAAAGCTGTTGCTGCTGCTCGTGGCAAAACTCTTGACGAGTTGTGGGGGTAATTTATGGCAAAGTCTAAACAGTTAAAGATTACACTTGTAAAAAGTACAATCGGACAAAAGCCTAGTAAAGTTGCCACAGTTCGTAGTCTTGGATTAAAAAAGATAAACTCTTCTGTAATTCAGAATGATAATGATGCTGTTCGTGGTATGATTGCATCTGTTTCACATCTTGTAAAAGTAGAGGAGGCAAAATAATGTCTGAATATAATCCAATACTTAGCGCGCCAAAAGGTGCAAACAGAAAGCCAAAAAGAGTTGGACGAGGTTCTTCTTCTGGACTTGGTACAACAGCTGGTAAAGGTAACAAAGGTCAACAGTCTAGAACAGGTTCTTCAATTCCTTATGTTGGATTTGAAGGCGGACAGATGCCTCTTTACAGACGTATTGCTAGACGAGGATTTTCAAATTATCCGTTTAAGAAAGAGTATGTTTGTATTAATGTTGGTTTGTTGGATGCAAAATATGCAGACGGCGAAACTGTAAACAAAGAAACTCTTGCTACAAAAGGATTTATTTCGGCTAAGTCTGCTTCTCTTGTTAAGATTCTTGGCAATGGTGATATTACAAAGAAACTTTCTTTTGATGTAGATAAAGTTTCTGAATCTGCAAAAGCTAAAATTGAAAAAGCTGGCGGTAATGTAAAAGTTGCTGCTGCAGAAGAATCTAAATAAGTTTTCGGAGTAGAACATGGCAAGCAATCCAGTTGTAAATATGTTTAGAGTAAAAGAGATTCGTTCTAGAATGCTCTTTACTTTCTTAATCTTGGCAATTTTCCGTTTGGGAAGCGTTTTAACTATTCCTGGAATTGATGCAACCGTTTTGTTTGATTATTTTAACAATTTGGCTGCTCAGAACAAGAATGCTTTTGCTAGTTATATGGACTTCTTTGTTGGTGGCGCTTTTTCAAATTTCTCAATTTTTATGTTGGGAGTAATGCCTTATATTTCTACACAGATTATTTTGCAGCTTGCTGTGATTATTTTTCCAAGTTTGAAACGTGCGGTTCAGGAAGATGGCGGACAGCGTAAATTGGCTACTTGGACAAGAATTGGTACTGTTTTTGTATGTATTCTTCAGTCTTATGCAGTTACGGTTTATGCTCGTTCTATTCCTGGATGTATAGTTTTAAATTCAATGGTTAAGTTTAATCTTTTGGCTATGCTTACTGTTACTACAGGTTCTATGGTAACAGTTTGGCTTGGCGATCAGATTACGGCAAATGGTATTGGCAACGGCATTTCTATGATGATTTTTGCTGGTATCGTTGCTAGACTTCCAAACGCAATAGCAGAACTTGTAAGAAAAGTTAGTGCTGGTGAAATTCAGCTTGTTTTTGTTATTGTTGTTTTGGTTATGTTTGTTGCTATTATTGCTTTGGTAATTTACGAAGAATCAGGAGAACGAAAAATTCCAGTTCATTACGCAAAACGTGTTGTTGGAAGAAAAATGTATGGTGGTCAAAACACTTATATTCCTTTCAAAATTAATCCGTCTAACGTAATTCCTTTGATTTTTGCTTCTTCTCTTCTTACTTTGCCATTGCAGCTTGTTTCAACTTTGGGAAATAACAGTGGATCTGCTAGGTGGATAGTTCGTCTTTCGATGATTTTGACACCAAATGGGCTTTGGTACAATATTTTGCTGGTTATTCTTATCGTTTTCTTTGCTTATTTCTATACACAGGTAACTCTGAACCCCGTAGAAATTGCAAAAAATATTCGAGAGAATGGCGGTTCTATTCCAGGTGTAAGTACTGATAAAACAGAAGAGTATCTTACAAAAATATTGAATCGGCTTATTTTACCTGGCTCTTTGTTCTTGGCATTTATTGCTATAATTCCATCTGTGATTCAAAGATTATTTAATTTCCCACAATCAGTAGCAATGCTGATGGGTGGAACTTCGCTTATCATTATGGTAGGTGTTGATTTGGATACTATGAGTCAAGTTGAAGCACTTTTAAAAATGCATCATCAAGATGGATTAACAAAGAAAGGAAAGATTAGATCACGAAATCTTTAGAAAATTTTAGAAAATAGTGCTCTAAGTAGTAGAAAAAGATTGAGAATATATGGTATATTATTTTTCACTGAATTGCTTCTCATTGCGAGGTGCTATGATTCGGTGAGAATTATTCTCAGGGGGTCTTTATGAAAGTACGAACCAGTGTAAAACCTATCTGCGATAAGTGTAAGGTTATCAAAAGACACGGAATTGTCCGTATCATTTGTTCAAACCCAAAACATAAGCAGAGACAGGGATAAGGAGTAACAGATGGCTCGAATAGCGGGAGTTGATATCCCAAATAAACACATAAGTATTGCTTTAACTTATATTTATGGTATCGGAAATTCTTTGTCAAAAAAGATTCTTGAAGAAGCTAAGATTGATCCAATGAAAATGGCAAATGATCTTACTCAAGATGAAATTGCAACTATTCGTGATATCATGGATAAGAATTATAAGGTAGAAGGTCGACTTCGTTCAGAAATTGGTCTTAACCTTAAACGCCTTATTGATATTGGCTGCTATCGCGGTCTTAGACACAAGAAAGGTCTTCCAGTTCGTGGTCAAAGAACACGCACTAATTCTAGAACTCGAAAGGGTAAGAAGAAGACAGTTGCTAATAAGAAGAAGTAGGGCGGAGGAAACTGATGGCTACAGCTAAAAAACGAAAGGAAAAGAAAAGCGTCTACGAAGGTAATGTTTACATTCAGGCAACGTTTAATAATACTATCGTTACAATCACAGACTTAAATGGTAATGCTCTTTCTTGGGCATCATCAGGCGGTCTTGGTTTCCGTGGAGCAAAAAAGTCTACTCCATTTGCTGCTCAGACAGTTGCAGAAACAGCTGTTCAAAAAGCAGTAAGTTACGGTTTGCGAGAAGTACATGTTTACGTAAAAGGACCTGGAATGGGTCGCGAAAATGCTATCCGTTCACTTGGTGCTATGGGATTAAGAGTAAAATCTATTCATGATGTTACTCCAATTCCACACAATGGATGTCGTCCTCGCAAAACTCGCCGTATGTAACGGAAGTTAAAAGATAGTAATCCTGTCTGCCGGATGTGAGTGGCAGACTGTTTTGACAGAGATGTCTAAACGAATTGTACTGATGTAAATAAAGGTTGAGTTTTCAGCCTTAAGAGGAGTTCTGATGGCTCGCAAAAATCTGCTTAAAGGTTTTAAGAAACCAAAAGGTATTACTTTTGAGCATCTTGAGACTAATCCGAATTATGGTAAGTTTACAGCTTATCCTTTTGAAACAGGATTTGGTACAACAGTAGGAAATACTTTGCGCCGAGTTTTGCTTTCTTCAATTCAGGGTTATGCGATTACATCTATCCGCATTACTTCTTATGATGCAGATAATGTTCCGCACGTAATTTCTAGTGAATTTGAAGCAATTCCTAATGTTGTGATAGGTAGATGGTTAGTAGATAATATTATATTGCAAAATGCATTTATGACGAATCATACAGTTATCGATATTTCATTTTCAGGTATGAGTGTCTTTTTCTTTTAAGTGTCTAGCGTTATGTATTCATCAAGGTTCATCAAAACAAGTTGAATTACAAAGAAGAATCAATAAATCAGATTTTTGGTATAATGGTAAGTACTTAGAGA
Organism: uncultured Treponema sp.; assembly: GCA_964547685.1. Classification (GTDB taxonomy): domain Bacteria; phylum Spirochaetota; class Spirochaetia; order Treponematales; family Treponemataceae; genus Treponema_D. Next base: position 25,047 of record CAZJOU010000005.1, read on the forward strand.
ATCATAATCATCAACGAAGTTTGACAAATACAATACTACGTGTTTGTCCATTGTAATAATAATATATTTGTGTACCTCTTTATTGATTGTTTAACATTATCTTTGTTCAAATCTGATATTACTTTTCAAATGTCCCTTTTTTTGGTCGACTTATTGCTTCTTTTGAGGCCCATTCATTAGGGACCATGTACCAATTTGTTTCCCTAGTCAGCATTTATTGTGTAAAGCATAGATTGGATAGAATGGAACCTCGTATTTATTTTATTATTCATTTGGTAAT
>CAZJOU010000006.1:0-25304 GCA_964547685.1 uncultured Treponema sp.
TTTCATTAAATGAAAGTAAGGAATTTAAATGATTGACTCAAAGAAAACAATGGCACGGAACATCTGTCGTTATCTTAAATATGAAGATGAAATGAATGAATTAAAAGATGAAATTCAAAATGAAAAGTTCTTAGAAATTTATGAGTATGATGAAAATATTATTTATGATATTGATGTAATAAAACAAAGTTTTGAAGAGAAAGAATTGTGGTAAAAAAAGGTTAGAAATATTTTGATGTTCTGTAGTTTGACATTTTTGTTTGTTTTTTAAAATTTTCTAGGTCTTTTGTGCATTGAATTATTCTTTCAGTATCATTTCTTTTTATTGCTCTTTTTAATCTTTGAAAAAGCGTGTTGTAATTTTGAGATGTTTTTAATGTTTGATGCCATTTAATTGGATTTTCTAATTTTTCTTTAAATTGTTGTATTTGTTCATAAGTCCACTTATATCTTTTTGTATTGCCAATTTCAATGTATCTAATATTGTTATTTCGTGCGTATGCAGCTGCGTAATGATAACTTATTTTTAAAATTTTAGATACTTCTGGTGTTGAATAAGTGTCTTTTATCATAGATAGTTATTATATATTTTTTCACTAAAAAATTCAATTTGGTTATATTTTACAATTTAGAAGTACGCCGGAAATAAAAACAACTGAATTTAAGAGAATTTTTATTCCGTCAGATGTACCGAATTTTGTGAAAAAATTTATAAAAATTACCATACTTACAATAATAAAACCTGTACCAATAGATTGTAAGAGTTTTCTTCTTTCTGGGGTAAGGTTTTTGTCGTCTTTTTTTGATTTATTGTCTTTTTTTTGAAGGTCTGTTTTTTCTAAAAATTCTTTACTACCCTCTTTGTAAAGCATAAGGTGTTTTTTGTAATTTTCTTTAAGAAAAGGAGCAGAATCTTCATTTATAAAATATTTTCTATATTCTTCACTTACTTTGTGTCGTGTAAGTTTTTCTTTTATGTTTTTTTCTTGATAAATAACACCTATTGAGATTAAATATTCGATAATTGATTCATACCATCTTTTTTCTTTTATAATTGCAAATATATTTTTTTTTGAATAAATCTTTTTGTTTAAATTTTTAATTATTTCGGGATTTTCAAGTTTTATTAAATCATAAAGACTTATTTTTTTTGCTTCATTGTATAAATCGGGAAGATTATTAAAGTAATTTTCGTATGAAATATTATTTCCAGAGTCCATTTTTGTTTTCCTTTGCATATTTTTCTGCGTTTTTTATGTAATCGGCTTTTGATTTTTCAAAAGGAAAAGTGTCATAATATTTTGCATAACCTTTTTCAACAAGAACTTCATTGAATAAATATTTATCTATGTATATGTAGCATAAAAGACGTCCATATTTATCTCTAAGACCGGTTATAGAATCGAGTTGAATATTTACATTTTCGTTTAATAGTTCATTTTCTGTAAATTCAGTTGCTTCTTTTGCAAAATATTCGGGTTCTGTTTTTTTGTGAAGGTTCATTTCGGGGGTGTTAATTCCTATCATTCTAACTCTTTCTTCAATGTTACAATTTTCAGGCACAGTGTCTGTAAAAAAGATTTCTACAGTGTCCCCATCAATAACTTTTGAAACAATGGCTGGAAAATAACTTGAAGAAAGAGTTGTATAATTTTCTTCATTACTTTCAGTAACTTTTGTTATAAAAGTTTTACTTATTAATATTGCAATAAAGAGAAATGTAAAAATAGAGATTTTAATTATTAGTTTTGTATTTTTTTTATTCATTATCTTTCCTTTTACTTTCAAATTTTTTATTAGAATCTACAACATCTGTTTTACCAATTATTTACTTTGTATGCAGAGCCATTAAAAAGTAAGTATTTTATTTCATCTATTTCAATAATAGAGCCACCTTCTTGTTTTATTTTTTCTTCTGGGGAAACAATTCCGTCTTTATCTTTAATTATGAAATACAGACTTTCATCACGATTTAAAATATTTGCAATGGTTACATCGTCATTATGGGAATGAAAAAATAATTCAAAAGTTATCTTATTTTTATTTTTCTTTGTAAATTTTGCATCTTTACCTAAATAATATGGCAATTCATCGTTTATTTCATCATCTTCATAACCTTCAAATTCGGAATCCTCACCGATAGGAATTTTTCTAATATTTTGCATTAAATGTGTTTTTCCATTTACAGAAACTCGACATTCAATATCAGTTAATACAAATGATGAATTATTTTGAATACAAATATTTTCTGTAATACCTTGTTCCTTTAATTCAGAAATTGTTGTTTCGTAAATATGTTGTTCTGCATTTACTGAAAAAATAAAAACTGAAAGTAAAATTGTTATTAATATTCTTTTCATAATTAATTCTCCTTATTTTATCTTTTCTTTCCTTTTATTTTTTTAATGTTAATGTCGTTATCATTTTTATTTTCGTTTTTATTCTCGTTTTTATTTTTATTTTCATTTGAAAAACTTTGTATATAGTCGGCTGCTTGTTTTGCTTTTTTTGAGGCTTCAAAAATTGAGGAAGGCGTATCTTTTAGGGCTTGGCACCAGCTTTTAACGTATGCGACATTGTTTTCAGTTGGTTTGTAGTCTAATCTCATATCTCGGCAAAGAAGGTAACTTCCGATTTCTGCGACTAGTTCTTCTTTTGCTCTCCATTCGATAGATTCGCCATAGTGTTTTGCTTCTTCCCTATTAAGCCGTCTTTCATTTCCGCTCCAGTGCGTAAGTTCGTGTAAAAGTGTGTGGTAGTAGTTTTTCGGGTCTGAAAAACGTTCTGCTCGCACCATATGGATTTTATCGTCTGACGGACGATAAAAACATTCATTTACTTGGTCATTTACAACTTCTGCACCAGCATTTTTAACAATTTCTTCTGGTTGTTTTATAGGCTCGAATTTCTTTTCATTTGTTTGAATAGGCTCTAAGCCTGGCTTGTACATAGGTTTTCCGTTTTCATCTAATTTCTGGTTTCCGTTTTCATCGTACACGTTTTTTACAATTTGTTTTGCATTGAACACATAAAACATTTTTTTTACTGAAATGACTTTTTCAACATTATCTTGAAGAAAATCGGGGTCTTGTGGGTCAAGCCTTTCACCGTTTTTTCCGTAATACACGGGTGAGAAAAAAGTTATAGCTGTTCCCTTCTCTCCTGCTTTTACGTGTACATAATCTTCTTTTTTGGTGTCTTTTGTGTTTAAATTTCTTACTTGTGCAAAAGTCATCCATCTTGGGTCGTCTGAATGAAGTTTTAAATGTCGCACAAGATCAAGGTACATTGAGTTTAATCCTTTGTAGATACCACCGAATTCAGTTTTTCCGCGTGTTACTGGGTTATAGTCATAAGCGTTATAATCAGGACTCCACGGTTTTTGCCAAGGTGCAGAGTTTGTTTTTATTGCTTCGATAAAGAATTCTGCAACTTGTTTTTCATATTCATCATTTTTTGCTTTTTTTTCTTCTTTTGTTTTTGGTGTGTATGTTGCTTTTTTTTCAAGTTTTATTTCTTTTTTTGGCTGATTATTATAGTTTTCAGAAAAAAGAGATTCGTTTTTTGCGCTTTGTAGATTAAAAGTGTCTGGATTTTTTTTGATGAAATTTAGTTCTTCTTCTTTCAAGCCAGGGATTGATTTTTCATAAGCATTCATTAGGCTTAAAGTTCTATTTAATAAGTGGTAATTTGAATTTTCTAGTTCATCATAAACTTTTTTTTCAAGTTGAAGAGGAAAATCAATGTGTTTTTTTAATTCTATTATGTATTTTGTTGTTTTTGCTGTATTTTTTGTAATATCGTCTGATGAAGAAATACCTAGCTTATTCCAAATTGCAGAATCTATTTTTATTAATGTGTCTGTCTTGTTTTCTGTTTTAGAGTTCAGTTTTAAGTTGTACCAGTCTTTGTATACATCAACTTTTTTTTCATTAAAAAGTTCTTCTTTTTTAGCTTTGATGTATGGAGCATCTTCAATATCAAGACCGTGATTTTTTGCGGTGTTGTAAAGAGTTTCAAAAGCGGAAAGACATCTTTTTTCTTTATCAGTGTTTTCTTTTATTTGATTTACAAAATGTTCACCTAGAATGTTCATAGTGTTTTTTCCGGTTTTATCAAAAGGAACTTTCTCTAGTATTATTGGACCATTTGCGTTTGGGTCATTGAATACTAGGTCATTTGGAATATTTATTCCAATTCCGCATTTAATTCCTTTTTTTCTCATATTTTTGTATATTTCAATTGCAGTGTTTGCGGAAAGGTTTTTAATGCGGTCAATATCTTCAAATTGTTCAAATTCTGCTGTTGACTTTACAAAGTAGTTGTATTCTCCATTTGTGTAGTATTCTGTTTCTTTTGCTGCTTTTTTTGAGATTTTTGTAAGCTCATTGAATGTTTCATCGTCATAAAAGGTTACACTTCCTTTAGTTCCCCATAAAAGTTCTTTTTTGTATGCGTTAATATTTACATTTCCAGCTTCAAGTGGAGTTTCACATTCTTTGTTGTTTCCATTTTTGTCTTGATAGCCTTGAATTAAATCGTGTTCGATGAATTTCTTGTTTTTATCAAAAAGGTCTATCATATAGCCATAGTCAAGACCGGTTACAAGAAGATAATTGCCTGTTTCTTTGTCTTGCATAATATAGTTGTCTTTTGATTTTTTGTTTGTCATTTTATTTCTCCTTATTTTCTTCTGTGAGATTTTTTGCTCTCATTTTGGTTTGTTTTTGTATTTATTTGTTTATTTTTTCTAATTTCATCTGCTTTGTTTTGTGCAGATTTCCACACTTCATTTATTTCATTTTTATCAAGATCGAAAAATATCTTTGCAAGCTGAACACCTTGAAAAAGATGTGGGTCTTTTTGCATTACTTTATTTACAGTTTGAAAGAAATTTTCTTGTGTTTTTTGTAAGAATTTAGCTTGTTCAAGTGAAGTATTATTTTTGGTAATGTTCATTTCTTTTTCCCTTTTATCTGCTTTTGTATAAAGTAAGTCTTTTATATTTTCTTCTAGTTTTTCTTTTTCTTCTTTTTTAATTTTTTCTTTATTTTCTATAAGATGTTTTAAATATTTTTCAATATTTTCGTTTTCATTAACTGAAATCGGATTCCAATCAATTTCTTTACCATTAAATTTTATGGAGTTATTTTTATCATTTAAGATATTGAAGATGAAATCTTCTTTGGTGTTTTCTTTATATTCTGCAAGAACATTTATTTTATTCTTATCAAAAGGAAGTCCATAATCATTAGGATTGTATATTTTAACTCTATTAAATTTAGGTAAAGCGGAATTTTCGTTTGAAAGAGTGGTTAAATCTTCAAAAATCAAAGTTTCATCGTGGTTCATTTTTGGCTTTATATAGCCCATTTCGCAGCAATCAAGATATACTTTGCTTTTCAATAATGCGTTGTCATATTTTTCTTGCAAATTTTCTAATGGTATGTTTATTTGCTTTTTATTTTCATTGTTTTCAAGAATTTCATTTGCTATGTCATAGAAAATTGAAGTATTTTCAGAGGTGATTAAATCTAGTGTATTTTTGTTTTTCTCATTGTTTCCAAAAAAGAAAAGTTTTGTATCATTTGTTGTGTCAAATCCGTTTGAATTTAAATTTTTTCCTAAAAATTCTACAATTTTGCCACTTTCTTCGTAGGGGTCGTTATTAAAGTCTATTTCTAAATTATTATCTTTCATTGATTTTCCTTCTTTATGGTTCGTTCAACGAACTTTTTTAATCATAAATTCTTTCTAAAGTCCAATTTTCCTTTGTATTGAGAGTAAATCTACATTCATATTCTTTTCTTTGCGCAGATTTACACTTTTTCTTTTGTGTTGTTTTTCCATCGCAAAGATTTTTTATGTCTGTTTTTGAAAATTTTGCGCCTGATGTTGTTTTCCAAAGCTGAAATGAGCAAGATTTATCAAAATAGCCGGAACAAAAATAACTTTTAGAGTTTTCTTTCATAGGCTTTTTGCATAGAGGACATAATATTCCTGTGTTGTTTTTTTCTTCAATTCCTTGCTTTATGCCGGAATTTTCAGTGTCTAGTTTTTCAGAGCAAGCATTTTTTACAAATATTTTTATGTCTTTTTCAAATTGAAGTGGATTTTCTTCAAGTTTTTCTTCCCATTCAGTTGTGTTTGATATGTTAGAAAGGGGTTTGAGTGAAGATTTTTCAATAAGATGAATAAGACTTTCACCCAGTTTTGTTGAAATAAAATTCTTATTTTGAACGGTGATGTATCCTCTATTTAAAAGAATAGGAATGAATGAATGACGGGTTGCTGGGGTTCCAAGTCCTATTAGTTTTTTTGTATTGTTTTCATCTTGTTTTTCAAATTTTGGATTTTCCATAAAGGAAAGAATTGACGCTTCGTTGAAAAATTTAGGTGGTTTAGTCCATTTTTCTTTTGTTTCAATGGAAGAAAGAAAAAGATTATTGAAGTTAATATTATCAAGATTTTGTTCTTCTTCATTATTTTCGTTTTTTTCTTTTCCTATATAGTTAAAAACTGCGGAGTGTTTTTTAAATCCGTTTTCTATTGTTTTGTTTCCAGTTATTTTGAATGTTTTTTCATCAACAGAAAGAATATATGTGTGTTTTATGTATTTATATTCTGGAAGGAAGGCAATCATAAAACGTTCAAGAATTAGGTTATAAACATTTTTTTGTTTTTCATTTGCTTTGTCTGAAATAACATCAAGAGGAATTAAAGCGTGGTGGGCTTCTAGTTTTTTGTCATTAAAACATCTTGTGTTTGAAAGAGATATGTTCATATCATCTTTAATGATGTTGTAGCGCGGATATTTTTCTGTAAGTTTTTTAAAGATGTTTTTGCAAAGTTCAACATTTTCACTTCCCATAACACGGCTAGGAGTTCTAGGATATGATACGCATTTTAATTCGTCGTACAATGATTGTATGATTTCAAGAGTTTCTTTTGCAGTATATCCAAAGAATTTAAATGCGTCTTTTTGACAAGCGTTAAGATTGTAAAGTTCTGGTGGAAGAATTTTCTTTTCTTCATTTTTGGAATCTTTCAAGACTGCTTTTTTTCCGCAAAGCTTTTTTAATATTTCTTCTTTTGAAGAGTTTTCAAAACTTGTTTTGTCATTTTCAAAGTATATTCCCCTACACTCTTTATTTGTGTTTTCTTCTCGGAATAAACCGTAATGTTCAAAATATTTTTCGCTTTTAAAATTTTTTATTGTTTCACATCTTTTTACTATTGCAGAAAGAATTGCGGTTTGAACACGACCGACAGAAAGTTTTGCTTTTGTGTTATATGAAATATAGCGTGAAAAGTTCATTCCGCAGAGCCAGTCTGCGTGTTGACGCGCAAAACCGTTTAATGCAAGTGTGTTATAAGTGGAAAGAGGTTTTGAATTTTTTATTCCTTCTATTATTACAGGAGTTGTTAGTGCTTGTGAAACCCAAAATCTTCTTATGTTTTTTAAGTCTGTAATGCCTGCTTTCATAAGACAGATTCTAGCGATTACTTCTCCTTCTCGATCTGCGTCGGTTGCAATTAAGATAGCGTCGTTTTTGTGTTCTTTTAAAAGTTTTACTGCAATTTTTGATTGTTTGATTGTTTTAGGATTTTCACGGTATTCATATTTTTCAGGAATTACCGGAAAATTTCCTTGTGAGTAAAAATTAGGTTCTTCTAAAACAAAAAGATGTCCTTTTGCATTTGTGATTACAGTGTTTGAGTTTGAATAATAACCTTCGTGTTTTTCACATTTCAAGGCAACTGCGAAATCTTTTGCAACATTTGGTTTTTCTGTAAAAATAAGCATATTTTTATTTCCTAATAAAAGCGTTATCAAAACATTTATTTACATAATTTTTTATGTATTTGAATGTTTTTCCTTGTTTTTTATATTCTTCAACAGTTGGTCTAATTTTTTTTTCTATATGTTGTAGTTTACTTATCAAGTTAATATCGTTTTTATCACATTCATTGTATAGATAAAAAATTTCATAATTTTCATCAATAATTGCACTTACCATATTTATTACCTTTTTCGTCCTTGTGTTTTTTTATTTGTATTTTTATTTTGTTGAGTATTTTCATAAGCCATTTGATTTGTATATTCTTTTGAATGAACTTGTTTTGCAGTTTTTACATAGGCTTCGTTTTGTATTTTTTTAAATTCTTCTGGATTTGTCTTAGCAAATTCAAGAAGTTTTGTTTTATACGGTTCTTTTGTAAAATCAACTGGAAGTTTTTTGTTTTCTTGTGTAAACATTTCTTGAAAGACAGTTTCACAAGAGTTTTTTATAATGTCTTTTAAGTCAGAATTTTGAGGATTTATTATTTCTGTTTGTATGTTTTCAGCGTATGGAATAGGCTGTCGTGGTTGTTCATACAAAGAAAGAGATACTAAAGGGATTTCGCCGTATTTTTCAAAGAATTTTATGTCAAGACGAGCTTTTTTAGCAATAAGTTTTCTAAGTTGTTTTTCTTTTTTTTCTTCTTGTGTATTTCGTAGTGCAACTGTTTTTGATGGCAAAAGAAGAGTGTATTGATGTTTTCCCATTTCAGTAAGTCCATTTGCAATAATAACAGGTTCATTTTTGTTTTTTGAAAGCATAAATTTTCCATTATTTTTAATTGCTTGTGGAGCTTGTACATAGGAAAGATTATTTGTTCCGTCTAAGAGATTTTTTTGATTTAAATAAAGTTGTGTTGCACCTCTAAAAATATTATTTGTTAGTGCGTCAATTATGTATGGCATAGGTTTATTATTAAATACTTGTAAAGGGTGTTTGTTGTTTCTTATTGCTTTTTCAGTTTCATCTCTTTCTTTTTTAGTAATTTCAGAGTGTTTTTTCTTTAAGCCAAGAAAATATTTGTCAGTAGTTTTGTTATAAAGATGTCCTAAATTTTCCCAAAAGTCAAAATCATTTTTTTTAGAAAGTACAAATTTATTCCAATTTTTTTGTTGTTTTTCTAGGCTTTGTGAAGAAGAATTTTTAAAAAATGGAAAGGCTTGTTTTAAAAGGTTTTTATCTTTTTTTGAAAGATTTAAATCGTTTTCTGGAATTTTTGAAGTTTCTTGTATAAGATTTTTAATGTCATTATTATATTTTTCTTTTGTAATATCTGGATTTTTATAAGTTACTGCATAAGGAATTTCAATTTCTTCATTTTTAGTTTCAGATATATTTTTTTCATCATAATTTTTAAGCCAATTTGGTTCATCAGGATTTTCATAATTTTGAGCATAATTTCTTGAAAAATCGTGAAATTTATCTTTTTCTAAAAGTTCTTTTGTAGAATTTTCAACAGATTTTGTGTTTTCATTTTCTGAAATTTCTTCTTCTGGTAAAAATGAAGGTATTTCTTCTTCAAAAGATTCTTCTGATTCTTTATCATCATACCATTTAGGTTTACCATCTTCATAATAATCTGGTTTAGATTTTTCTATATCTTTTTGTATTGCAATTTCTGATAAACCTTGATTCTCTTGTATTTGTTCTATACCATTGTCAATTATCATAGATTTTTCTTCTTCTGATAATTCATCTTGTGTTTGACTATTTTGTATTTGTTCGATTTGTTCTTTTTGTGAAGTTTCATTATTAATAAGATTATCTAATGAAGAAATAGAATTGTTTAATGTTTCTTCATATTCGTTTTTTGGTTCATTTATTGTATTAAAATTTTCTTTGTTGATTTCCCAGTTTAAATTTCCGTCTTTATCAGTATATTTTTCAGTATTCATTTGTAATCTTCGCCCCCAGTTTTCAATTAAATCATCGCCAGCAACGATTTCTGCTTTTTCTCTATCAAGCATAAATTCGTATTCACCGCCATTTTTAAACTTATAATAAAGTCCAAAATTTAGATTATTTTCTTTAAGTGGATTTTCGCTATATTTAGAAACAGTTTTTTCAACAATATTTTCTGGTTTTTCATTTAAAAATTTTGTGTAAATTTTATCCGCAGAGTTTAAATGAAAAGTGTTTGCAAAAACTGTTGTTGATAAAGCTAAAGAAAAAGCTACTTGAAAAGCCATTTTTTTGTGTTCGTGTAAGAAAGTTTTTATTTTTTCAACGCGATTTTGGAAAAATTTGTTTTCATTCTTATTTTTTATAGGAAGATTTTTTTCACAAATTTTTTTTGCGACTGCGGGAAGAATATTATTTTCTTTTTTGCACTCATCATATTTTTGGCTTTCTTTGTTAAGTTTTTCTTTATATTTTACTTTATCATTTTCAATAGTTGTTTCAAGAATTTTAACATTGTATGCAGGTTCAATGAGAGAGGCTTTGTTATTTTTTAATGAAACAATTATTTTAGTTCCATAATAATCAAAGGAATCTAAATTTAAGAAATTTGCCATAATTAACGACCTCTTTTGTGGCTTTTCTTAATTTGATTGATATTTTGATTAATGTTTTGATTATCATTAGAATTTTGTATATTTCTTGTTTTTCTAATTTCATCTGCCTTACTTTGAGTGAAAGACCATACATTATTTATTTCATCTTTTGTAAGACCTGAAAAAATTTTAGCAAGTTCAATACCTTGAAATATGGAATCATCTTTTTGAATAATTTTATTCGCAGAGGAGAAAAACATTTCTTGTGATTTTTGAAGATTTTTAATTTCTTTTTCTTTTTTATCAAGTTCTTTTTGTTTTTCATTTAGAGAAGTTTCTTTTTTATTAAGTTCTTCTTCCTTTTTTTGATTTTCGCTTGATTTTGAGTTTATATTCTCTTCTCTTTTATCAAGTTCCTCATATTTTGCTTTTAAATCCTCATTTTTTTTAGAAAATGATTTCTCTTTTATGTTTAAGAAAGTTTCTTTTTCATCTAACTGTGCGTCAATTTCTGCAAAGAAATCTTCTCTACCCTTTAATTTTTCTTCAAGTTTATTTAAACGATTTTCTTTTAAATTTAGAACTTCTGTTCTTTCTTCTGTGTTATATAAGGCTTCTTTGTTAGTTTCATTTATTTCAGCAATTTTTTCATCAAGTTTTTTTTCACGTTGTTCAAGTTGAGTTTGTCTAAATTCTTCAAGGTTAGATACTTTTACGCCAAAGTTTCTTTCGTCATTTTTAGAAGTACTTTTTGTTATAAGACTGATTTCATCAGTATTTTTATTTCCGCTTACTCTTGTAATAGATTGTAAATCTGCATTCAATTTTGTTTGAATGTCATAGTGTCCCCATTCAAGACCTGAATCTGTAATAAGATGAGATTGAAAAACTTTGTTTTTTACATTTTGACTTACAAGATATGCAGCATTGTCCTTTTGATTTACAAAAACATCAAGAGGAATAGAATTAATATTATTTAGAGAATCTTCGATGTTAGTTTGTTTTTTTGGTTCAAGAGTTTTAAAATATTCATTTGCATTATATTGGTAAACAATATCTTTAATATTTGTTGTATCCATAGTGTTATCCTTTTTGTTTTGAGATTATTTTGATTTTATGTAAAAAAAAAGGAGATAATTATTTTTTTATCTCCTTTTTTTTTCTTTTGTGTTATCTGTGTGAAGTTTTTTTAGATTTCTTTTCAGCTTTGTATTGAGAAGTATTTTTTTCTGCAACTTTCATTTCACTATGTTTTTCATTGTTCTTTTCAACTACTTTTGCATAGTTTTGTTCCATTTTTTCGATAACACCTTTATTACCTTGTGCGTAAATATGTGCGACTTTAAAGTCATTAAAAAGTGCATTTGGTCGTTCAAGGTAAAAATTTTTCATTTCATTGAATTCGCTTTCAGAAGGTTTTTTCTGTCCTTCATAATTACCAAATTCTGCGCCACGCATATATTTTGAAATAATTTGCACAAATTTTTGTCGTGGGTGTTCATTTTTTGGTTCTGGAATGTTAACTTCTGGTTTTTCGATACTACTTATATCTACTGCTTTTTTTTCTGTAGAAAGAAGTGCCGAGTTTTTCCAATCTGGAAAATACTTTATTGAACCTTTATGGTGAAGGATAACAGGGTCGCCTTTATGGTATTCAATAGTATTGTTTCCAATTTTATAACTTCCATCGTGGCTATATGTTATATTTTCTCCTTTTGAATTTTTTGCATATTCGTCTTTTTCGTAAGTAAGAACTGTACTATGTTCATCTGTTTCAGATTTCATAGGTACTAAAGATACTTTATCTGCTGGAATAATGTATGAAAGGCGGAAATTAGGTTGAAAATAAGTTTCACCATTTTTTCCAACAAATGTTTTTTGGTCCCCTACATTTGCTTTTCCGTTTATAACTTCTTCATCAGTTTCTTTGTATTTTGCATTAGAGTTTTCAAATAAAAGTACGCCGGTGAATTTTGAACCTTTAACGGGTCTTTTTTCATCTTTATAATTATTTTTGTTATAATCGTCAATGGCGCGACGAGAAATGAATTCATTTGTTTTAGAATCTTCAAGTGCAATATTTGCCATCATATTGTTCATTCCGTATAAACGTTTTCCAGTAGCATTGTTAATAGCAATTTGAGGTTCTTTTGAAGGTTCCCAAATTTTTTTAGAATTTTCAATAGCAGTAAGAGTTGCTTCTGCCCATTGAGTTTTGTACTTTGAAGTTTCAAAGTTTTCGTTTTCGTTTGTGTTTTCCATTTTTTTAGTCCTTAAAAAGTTGAATGTTATCTTGTTCTGCGCAAGATGTAAGGCTGTACAACGTACAGATATTAAAAAATGCAACGCATTATTTTAATCAATTTTAATTCTTTCACCGTTTTGCCAATATTCTTCTACAGTTCCGTAGTCAGCAATAACAGCTGGTAAAAGATTTCCTTCTGAATCATATTCTGAATTGTCTAAATATCCGTCAGTCCAATATTCAATATGTCCATCGTCCATTTGAACTGCGGGAATATCATCATCATTTGACAAAAATCCGTTTTTCCAATTTAAGATACAAGAGATAGTTTCACGACCAAACTTGTTGTTCAAGATTTTATATTCTTGACCATTTTTTAAGTTTCCATTTTTTTCTCTTGCTGGAACGTGTTTCACTTGCATAGAATAAAATCTGCTTTTTGTTTCCATATTTTTTTTCAATCCTTTTCTGATAGATTTAAAATACTATTATTTATAATTTTTGTCAATTTTTTTTTCTTTATTTTTCTACTTTTTTATGATATATTTTTGTTATGACTAAAAAGAAAGTTTTTTTATTTTTAATAAAATTAGTAATTTTTCTTTTTGCTTTTTATGGATTTGTTGTTTTTGTGATTATAAATTTTATGAGTTAGTAAAATATGATTGTAGAAAATGTAAATAATGGGTATGTAAAAACATATTCATTAGGAATTGAAAAAAAATATTTAGGAAATGAAATAATTTATGATAACAATTCTGTAACTTTTTTATTTTTTTATTATCCAAAACATTCAAGGGTTTATATTTTTTCAGGAGATAAAGCATTAATTAATATTCCACAAGTAAAAGAGAAAGTTCATTTACTTTGTCAATATGAAGATAAAGGCTGTTATAGAATTAAACTTTTTTTAGATGAAATACTTGAAAAGGAAAAAATAATTTATAATTTTCCTTTTCTTTTTTTTACACAGTTAAGTTCTTTTATTGAAAAGAAAAATTATAAAAGACTTTTAAATAATTTATATGATAAATATAGAGGGGATTATTTAAGTGGATTACGTAACTTTAACTAAAGAAGTTAGACAAAGATTTGGAATAACATCTGCACATATAACGTATAAAAATAATGATTATATGATAATGATGAAAAAACTTAGCGATGATATGGTTTTGTTTTTAAGTCCTTTTTTAGATTTTAAGTTTAATGAAGAAATATCTTTATTTTTTTCATCGAATAATGGAGTTGTTGAAATAAAGGTAAAAATAGACTGTTTTTATGATAGTAACGATGTTTTAGTTGTGGAAGGTTCTTTTATTTGTATATCTGGTGAAGTTTTTTTTACAGATTTTATTGCTTTTATAAATAATCTAATTGAACAAAAAAAACGAAAAGAAGAAAGAATATTATGCACGCAAAAAAATCTTATGAGATTAAATTTAATAAATGTTTTTATGTTTGAGTTCAAATATCGACTTTTTAAGGCAATTATTAAAGATATTTCATATTCTGGTATAAAAGTACTAACTAATCCTGTACTTTTACAAGATAATGGCAGTTTATTTAATTTAAAAATTTCATTTAAGAATCCAAATGAAACATATCTTTTTGTAAAATCAAAGATAGTTAGAAAAAATTTGTATATTTTTGAAAATACAAATTTTGCAGAAATTGTTTTTTCGATTGAAGGAAATATTAAATATAAAAAAAGAATAGATAAATACTTTGAAGATATGAATAAGAAAACAAAAAAAAGAAGTTATTTTCATAGGTAATATTTTTATGAATAAAGATTTAAAAGAGAAATTTGTTATTCGTTTAGAATTTCTTATTAATAGAAATAAAATATCAAAGGCGTGGTTTTGTGATTTTTTAGGAATATCAAGACAGACATTTTGTAATTGGAAAAAACAGAAGTCTTTACCTTCAGCTGAAACTCTTTTAAAAATAGCAAATTATTTTAAAGTTGATCCAAATTGGCTAGTTTTTGGTAGCACTAAAATACCTGACAATAATTTTGATATTGCAAACAATTCTATTTTATCTAAGTATTCTCATATATCAAAAAAGGGTAAGAAAATTGTTAATGAATTAATTGATTATATTTTTGATAAAGAAAATAGTTAAATTAAAAAAAAGAAGTTCGTTCAACGAACTTCTTTTTTTTACCTAATCTAAAAACTTAAATGTTTGATTTTCTCTATCTCTTAAAGCTTTTAGTTTTTTACCTTTTATGGAATATCTATTGTTTATTTTTTCTATTCCATTTTTTCTAAAAAGAGCAATAACAGATGAGTATTTCATTTTAAGAAAATTACAACATTGTATTGCAGAATAATCTTGTTCATCATTTATCGGAAGGTTACGCATTAACTGTATATCCTTTATCTGAATAAAATTTCTGTATTTGATTTTTTAAGAAATCATTAAGTTCTTCATTAAAAGAAGTAAGTGTACTTATTTTAATTTCTTTTTCAGAATCATTTATTGTTACAGAATATCGTATATCAAGATTATTAACATCTTCTATGTATTGTTTTTTATCATCATCATTGTTATCTTCAATTCCGATGTCAAATGCAGAAGAATCAATATCAACATCATCAAAAGATTCGTCTTGTTGTATATTTTCTTCTTTTTTGCTTTTCTTTATTTTTGACACTTCATCAGAAAATGTTTTTTTGGCATTATTACTTTCTTTTGCTTTTTTAATAGCATTTTCAAGTTCTTCATCAGACAAAGATGATGTATCTGACATTGTTCTTGTGTTTATTTCTTCATCAAGTTGGTCAAATAAATCTTTATCTTTTTGATAATTAGAATAGGCTTTAAGTGCTTCACTAACCCAGCTTTTAGATTTGTGTAATGCTTTTGCAATTTCAATTTGTGTCATTCCAAGTTCAATAAGTTTAGCCATATAAGTTTCTCTTTCACGGCTAGACATATTTCTTCGGTGTTCATTTTCTATGGCTTGTACAACAATCCTTGTTTTTTCATCTTGAAGAGTACTTTCATCTTGAACAATACATTTTACTGTTGGAATGTCTGACAAAACACAAGCCTTGTAACGTCTACTTCCCATATCAATAACATATTTTCCAGTAGTATTATTTAAATGAACAATGCAAGGTTCAAGTTGTCCGTATTCTCTAATAGTTTCGCCGAGTTCTTCTAGTTCTTCATCAGAGGACATATCACGGATATTTTCACCAAGTTCAAGTTGTTCAATAGGGATTTCTATTACAGAATTTTTGTCTATTTTTAATTCTGTATTTGTATCTTCATCATCATCTGTTTTAAATTTTAATTTTGCCATAAATTATTCCTTATTTTACAGATTCAGCAAGTTTTTCAATAGTTTTGCAAATAACGTGTGTTGGCATATATTCTTGAAGAGTTTGCTGCATAGTTGTTGCACTACTAATAGCATTACTTTCTTTTATTTCAAAAATTTCTTTAAAGGGTGATTGCTTAACATTTTCAAGGTAAAATTGATGAGCTTTTTTATCAAGATTTTCCTTATTAATGATAAGTTGTTTTAATGAAAGTTTAAGTCCAAATTGAAGATTTAATTTTTCAATGATTTCTTTGTAGAAATTTTTAAGAGATTCAACTGCGTATTTTTCTGGTTCAATTATAGGTATAATTTCTGTTGCAGTTGAAAGAATAATGCGTTCATAAGTACCGATTGAAGGCGGAAGGTCGAAAAGTAAATATGTAAAATTTTCTTCATTTGCTTTTTTTACAATGTTTTGCATAGCATTTTTTAAGGCAAAAGGTTCTTCTTTAGAAGTAGTTTCAAGGTATTTTTTTAATTTACTGTCGTTCTTTTTTGTTGGTAAAAGATAAAGCCCATAAAATCCATCTTCTTTATTTTCTTCACGAACTTTAGAACAAAATTCAGAAATTGATTTTGTAGAAGAAGGTTCATCTACAAAATTTTCTATGCAATTTAAGAAATCTGTAGATTCTTTAAGTTCTTTGTTAGACATAAAAGTACTTGAAAGATTACCTTGTTGGTCTGCGTCAATCATAAGAACTTTGCCGATTTTAGAGAGTTCAAAAGCAAGCATACTTGTTATGGTAGTTTTTCCAACTCCGCCTTTGAACATATAAATAGATATTACTTTAGTTTCCATTTTTTATTCCTTTATTTAATTTAGTTGTTTGCTTTTTCTTCTGCTTCTTTTTTTCTAATCCAAGCGTTTAATTCTTTTTGAACTCTGCTAGTTTCAATTCTTGCATTTTCTTCCATTTCTTCAACATTTTCAGAAATAGGAACAGAAATAGGAATCCATTTGCCTGAATGTTCATTTTTAATTCTAGTCCAAACAACTTTAGTAAGACCATATTTTTTAATTTCTGGGTCATTAATATCAAGTGTTACATAAATAATGTGTTCGGGTTTAAAATACTTTTTAAGATAATTCCAATCTTCTTCTGACCAAAACTTTCTAAGATAGTAAGTTTTCTCATCGTAATCTTTTAAAATAACATATACTTTCATATATTTACTCCTTGCCCACAAAAAGTAGGCTTTTTACATCCTTTATAGTTTTATGTTAATGTATATTAAAATATTTATTAATATCATTTTTTATTTAGTAGCATTATTTCAAGTGCAGTTTATTGTATGTTAATAAAATTGTCAATAAGATTTTTTATTTATTTCTCATAATTTTGCTTTATGTAAAAGTAATGATTTGACATACATATTGCATTCTGTATATAGGTGCCGTTTTTAGAAATTACAGAATTTTCATAAAAATTTGAATTTTCTTTATTTGGGGTAAAGGTTATATCAAATAATATTGTGTTATATGATAAACTTATTCCAGGATTATCTTCTTCATTTTTAGTATAATAGCCTAAAACAACATTTGAAAAATCAAGAGTTAGTGTGGCATTATCTATATCTATTGTTTCGATTTTGTACAAACA
The DNA here is from genome assembly GCA_964547685.1 of uncultured Treponema sp. Classification (GTDB taxonomy): domain Bacteria; phylum Spirochaetota; class Spirochaetia; order Treponematales; family Treponemataceae; genus Treponema_D. The sequence goes on from CAZJOU010000006.1 coordinate 17,526, forward strand.
ATTCATAGTATAAATATTAGGATTTTTTTCCACAATTTTCTTAGTATCTTCAGTAGTGTTTTCAAAATAATTTTTTACATATTGTGCATTTTTTTTTGCATCCTGTAAAAATTCTTTTGGAGTGCAATATTTTTCTTCTAATATTTCTTCTTTAGTAACGTTATATTTATTTAATATTTCATCAACTGTTGTATTTTTATCTTTTGAAGTAAGTCCTATGTTATATATATATTTTGTGTTATTATCAAATTGTATAAAATAGAAGTTATTGTTCTTAGATTCAATTGTACTATAATTATAGTTGAAAGTATAGTTTTCTGTAGGAGTTTGAGTAGTACTAAGAAGTATATTTGCATAGTAAATACATCCTTTGTGTGTAAGTTCGACTCCGTCAACTATTGTTATATCTTCTGTATTTGTATTATCTGTTTTATCTGTGCTATCTGATGAACTAGAAGAAGAGCCGTCTGAACAGCTAAATAATAATCCTATTATAAATAGGATTCCTAAAACTTTTGTTAATTTTTTCATTATTTACTCCTTATTGCTTAATTTTTTTAAGCATATTATAAAAATAATACATCTTAATAAATTTGTCAATATCTTTTTAATTTTTATTATAATTTTTTTTATTTTATCATAAATATTTTTTTTTGTTAATATTAGTATTAATATAGACTAAAATTAAATTGACAAATATAATATATTTATTAAAATCTATCTAAAGTAAAGGAGTTATTTAGATGAAAGTATCTTTTTTAAAAAAGAAATTGTTGTTTTTAGTTTTTCTTCTATCTTGTATTTGTTTTTCAACTTTTGCGGCGGATTCATCAACAACGACAACAACAAGTACTGGTTTAGGTGCGTTAAAAACAATCTTTGGAACTGTTTATTGGTTTTTCTCGTCAACTTATATGCTTGTTATCTGTACGGTTGGGCTTGTATGGGTTGCAGTACGTTGGATTACAAATAGAGGTGAACCGCAAGTAATTAAAGATTTAGCACCAAAGGCGGGAGCAATGCTTATTATTGGTGGCGCAAGTGCTATTTGTAATTTGTTCTTTAAGCCGTCTGGTTCGTTCTCTGTAGATTCTTTAACGAAAGGTACAGATATTTTTACTGATTTGAAATAAAAATGGAAGATTATTCATATCCAGTTCATAGAAGTTTATTTAAGAGAAAAATGATAATGGGAGTGCCTACAGTACCTTTTGTTATCATTGCTTTATTTACAATAATAATTCTTATGGACTTTAAGGCAATAGCCGTAATTCCTATTGGTTTAGGTTTATTGTGGGTTGTAAGAGAAATTTCTAAAAAAGACCCCTATTTGTTAGATATTATTATTAATAGTCTTTCAGACCCTAAAGAAATTAATTAAAGAAAAAAAAAGAAGTTCGTTGAACGAACTTCTTTTTTTTATAATTTTATTTATTATGTTTTTATCTTTATTGCAAAGCGGGAACGAAGAAAACAATTCGTATTGCTTGCGCTTTTGTAGTCGGGTTCTCCAATGCTGTCAGGACGACAAAATTTAGTACTAGAAAAAGAAAAATCTACCGCTTTAAGCCAATAATACCAAGTTTTTTCTTCTTTCAAATCAACCGCAATTCTGTTTTTTGCATATTTGAAGTAATCAAGTTGTTTTTTGCCAAATACTTCATCGTAACTAAGTAGATTCACTTTTTTTGCTTTAATTCCTGCGTCTTTCATCGCTTTTTTGAAAGTTATGTGCAGATATTGATACAACTGCGTTTTCTTCCATTTGCTTTTCTCGTTCAAGTCTATTGCAGATTGAAAAAGGCAATGCTCAAAAACTAGATAAATGTATTTTTTTGTTATCTTGTAGATAATTGCGTTGTCTTTGATTATATGCTCTTCAAAGTCCATTTTGTTTTCGCCGTCAATGGTTATCGCAGGAACTGTGAACTCTGGAAGTGCAACTCTATCACCGACACATACTTTGAACTTTAACAGATTTTCAATATTGCAATCTGCATGAGGTTCATAATTGTTTAATTCGCTTAATTTTTTTTTTGTAATTTTTTTTACTTTCATAAGTTATAACTCCTTTTTTATTTTTTCGAGTTCGTTGAACGAACTTTTTATGCTTCACTTTCAATAGAACGTTTTGCAATTTCTTCAATTTGTGTATCTGTGTAGTCATTTGTTTCGATTATTTCATCAACACAAATTCCGGTTTTTGGATTTTTTGAGAGGTGAACTATTAAATCCACAAGGTTATTTACTGGTTGTTCAATTCCAAATGCTTGTTTTAACAATGTTCTCATTCTTAAAAAAGTACCTTCTGCACTGTTAGCGTGAATTGTAGATACACCGCCCGGGTGTCCGGTGTTCCAACCGTCAAGTAATGCCCATAAAACTTTTCCATCACGAATTTCGCCAAAAATAATTCTATCTGGAGAACATCTTAAAGCAAGTTTTATAGCTCTCATTGCGTCGTCTGTTTCTATTGTTAGAAGTTCTGCGTATTTTGCAGTACATTGTAATTCTGCATTATCTTCAACAATATAAAAAGAATCATTTGGAGTATATTCTGCCATTTGTTTTATAACTGCATTAGTAAAAGTAGTTTTTCCACTACCCGTTCCACCGGAAATAAGAATATTTTTTCTTTCTTTGATAAATTTTTTTATTTTTTCTGCTTTATCAGCACTACATTGACCATTTTTTACATAATCGTCTATGGAAAATATTTTTTTAGGTCTTTTTCTTATTGTAATAAAAGGACTTTTAGTCCATTTCATTACACCTGTAATACGTGCGTCATAATGAGGTACAGTGCCTTCAAGGACTGGGTATTTGTCATAATCAATATCAATATCCATATGTTTTGCAATTTGAACAAGAATATTTTTTGCTTGTTGATTAGAAAGTGTCAAATTGGCGTCTTGTCTAGGTTTTCCAAAACATTTATAAGATACATTTCCATCGTCTACCCATATATCAGTTATATTATCATCTTCAAAAAAGGGTCTTAGTTCTGCAAGGCTAAAAAGAATTGCTTGCATTTCTCTTTGTATTAAAATATTATTCTCATTATTCATATAAGTTTTTTCCTAAAAAAAGTCTATTTTGTTTCGTATTTTTCTATTTGTTTATGAATTGAGATATTATTCATTATGTTTTTCCTCGTTATTTGCATATAGTTTGTCAAAAAGTTCTTCCATATCATTAAAAATTTCTTTTGAGAAAGCGTCTGCAAATTTATTTCTTCGTTGAATAGCTTGAACTTGTATAGATTCATCATTTTCAGTTTGAGGGTGGCTTTTATACCATACTGCAAGCCAAGCATAGAAAAACTGCATAAAAAATTCGATTTTTGTATCTTGTTTATTAATTTTTGTAATTAAATTAGTAACACTTTCTTGTAGGAGATTTTCATTTGTGATGTCTTTATTTATATAGTCAATTACTATTTCTCTAAGTAAGATACTTCTAGTAAATCCTTTTTCTTTTGCAATACTATCAAATTTCCTTATTTGGTCTGTATTAATTCGTGTTGAAAGACTATTTGTTATTTTCTTTTTCATAATTTGTTCCTTATTTTTTTTAGTTCGTTGAACGAACTTTTTTTATAGATTAATAAGTTTTAGTAAGTTTAAATCGTCTTGATTTAAGGTTTGTTTATTTTCATTGCTATCAGGAATTCGTTGTGGTCCAAATTTTAATAGTTCATTATCATCGTTATTAATTATTTCATCATCATCTTTATCAGCATAAATAAAATGGTTTTCCCATCTATCATCATCAATTCCTATAGCGCAAGATGTTTTAACTTCTTCTAAAAGTGCTTTTCTATCTTGTGGAACGGGTAAATTAACTTTGTCTTTAAATCTAGGGTCGGAATAGTAAGCGACTTTTTTTAAAACGAATGATGGTTGTCCTTGAATAATTAAAACAAGTAAATCACCAGCAAGATTTTCAAGTTCAGTTGCAGTTATTAAAGGTCTTTCAGTTATATCATTAGAAACAGACATACTATTCATTCCGTAGTCAAATTTATTACCGGAAGAAGAAGAATTTTGTTTTATAAAGCCTTCACTACCAATTCTTTTAGAAAAGTATTCGGCTATATTATGGTCGTTTATTGAATAAATCCAAATATAACGAGCGTGTTCATATAAAGCCGTATGGTCGCCATAAAGTTTGTCAATCTGTTGTTTTGATTGTCCTATCCAAAGAAAAGAAATTCCATAGCCGTTTAAAATTCCGGCAAAAGTTTCGATTGCTTCACATTTTCCGATTGTAGGAAATTCATCTAAAAGAAAAAGAATTCTGTGTTTTAATTTTTCTTTTCCGTGTTGAGTGCCTTCTTGTGAGAATTTTCTACATACAAATTCAATCATAAGACGTAAAAGTGGAGCAAGGCGGTCTAAATCAGGAAATGGAATTGTCATATACCACGAAATAGGTTGTTCACTTGTTTTAAAATCTTCAAGGCAAAAATCAGATGTTGCAACAGAGTTAGAAACAACTGGGTCATTAAAAACAGATAAAGCTTCAAGTGCAGAAGAAAAGATAGAACCTCTTTCTTCATCTGCGGCGGATAAAATTTGACTTGCATAACTTACGATACTTTGATGAATTTCTGGGGTTGTATGAGTATCTTTTATCATATTTTCAAGAAGAACTTTTATTTTATCATCATCAGCATTATCATCTGTTTTACCTTGTGATAGATATTTATAAACGGTAGGTAAATTTTTTTCTTCGGGTGCAAAAGATTTTGAACATTTTATATGTAAAATTGTTGCGGTAATTAAAACTTTTGCAGTTTGTTGCCAGTGTGGATCTGCATTTGAGTTTGGATTTGCTGGTGCAGTTAAAATTTGTGCGATTGTATTTGCATCTCTAAAAGCGAAATCTGGATCTATTTCGTCCATAATATTAATTTTTAAAGTATCATAACTAGTTGGAGCCCATTTTATTACGTGAGTCCATTTACTTCTCCAACCGGCAGTAAGCATATAATTTTCGCCTTTTGGGTCAATAGTAATAATTGAATGTGGATACATAAGTAAAGTTGGAACAACTGTTGAAATACCTTTTCCTAAACGCGAACCCGCTAAAAGCATTGCAGAAACATTTGTGTCATACATTACTAGTGGGGCGGTTTTTTTTACAGTTAATTTTAATCCTCCACTACCCCATTCTGCTTCTGTTTCTGCTTTAAAACTTTGTCCTATAACAACACCTTTATCCGCTCTAAGCCCTAATGCTTTAAGTTCGTTATCTCGACCAAGACGACCTGTATTTAATTGATTTTTATCATTGATTAATGAATTTCTTATATATACTAAAATAAAATATATTATAACTGCAAAAATAGCCGCAAAAAGAACGATGTTAATATTTTTATAAATTATATTACCTGCTTCTTTGTATAAAGAGGACGCGCTTTTTGTCCACGCAAGAAAAATTGAATAGATAGGAAAAATAGGTTCTTTTCTAAAAACAAAAAGTGGTTCACCTAAAATATTTGTATCATAATTTAAATCTTTAGCACATTTTTGATTAGCGATTATTAAGGCGACAAAAATTATTAAAATCGGTACAGTTTTATGAATTATTGAAAATGTTAGACCATCAAGTTTTTTAGGTTCTTTTCTTAAAAATTCATAGTTATTTTTCTTTTTTAGCATAATAAATTACCTTTTTTTTATATTAATTTTATTTTGATTATTTGAAATTTCTATTGTATCTCCGTTAAAACAATCTCTTGGATAGAACGGTAGAGGTACGTAAGCTACTTTGTTATCTTCTGTTTTTAAAAGAATTGCAAAATTATTAGAATCTTTTTGCATTGTAAATCTTTTTAAAACAGTTCCTTTTATATTTCCGTTTTCTTTAATATTATGTAAGTAATAATTTTCGGGAGTTGTATTTGCATAAGAAAAGCCTTCTAAATATGTATTATATTTTCCATATTTTCTAAGTTCTTCTTCCCAGTTATTATTTAGTGTAAATTGTTTTGTATTTTTATTATATGAACATAAATTAAGACTTATTAAATATTGTAATCTGTCAGTTATAAGATTTGAATATTTGTTTTTAAAATATTCTGTTCCAACAATATTGTTGTTTTGATATTTTTGAATAGTTTTATCTAATTGAGTAAAGTAATTACTTGATACATTGTTTTTTAATTTTTTTTCATAGTCATTTTCTGTTTTATATCCAATCATATTTGTACATATTTTTTTTGAATATTCTCTAATTACGCTTTTTATAAATTCTGGTGGAAAAAAAACATCACGACCGTTTTTGTCTATTCCGTTGATGAGAATATGTGTGTGGTGGTGGGCTGTATCATAATGGTTTGCTGCGACCCAGTTTAATTTATAACCTGTGTGTTGTTCTATTTTTTTTATAACTTCTTCTGTAAGAAGATTTAAATTTATATCATTTGAATTTGGAGATAAAATTATTCTCCAATTTTTTTCTACCATTTTTTCTTTGTATTCTTCAAGTGTACAATTTCCATATAGTTCAGGTTTTCCGCCATTTATATTTTTCCCTTCTTTTTGTATATATTCTAAATTTTTTAAGTGAGCTTCCATTGTGGGTCTATAAGATACTTTTGCAGTACAATCTTGAAGATATTTCTTGTTTTTATAATTTAAATTACTTTTAGGATTATTAAATTTTTTTGGTGCAATTAAAAATGTTTTTTTTGTTTTTTGAGAAAATTGTTTTTTGCCTGTAAACTTTATTTTTTTTGCTTTTACACCTACTTCAAGTTCGTGTAATTTTTTTGATTGTATAATATCCAAATTTCTCATAATTATTTTCTATCATAATATTTAATATTATAATTTGTGTCAATTTTTTTTATTTAATAGACAAAAAAAAAATTATATTTTATACTATTTCTAGTTCGTTGAACGAACTCGCATAGAATGTTGGTGAACTGTTGTTCAAAAAATCCAACGATGTGATTTGATTTCGTCCGATGAGTTTTTAACTCATCGGATTTTTTTTATTTTTAGTTTGTTAAATAAATTTATTTTTGGATTTTTAGAAGGTTTGATTATCATTTCGTTTTCTCTTGTGTTATAGACAAAATAAAACTATTTTGATAAATTTCTTTTATCGTTTTTGTTTTGGTGCAAGGACGATTCTTTTTTGCCATTGAGCGGCAACTCAATGGCGTTTCTTTTTTTATGTTCATCTTCTGACCTCCGAATAATTCATAAGTCGTTTCAAGTTCGTTGAACGAACTCGTTTTTTGTTTTTCTAAAAAACTTATTTTATTCTGCAAGTCTTTTTAAGTTCGTTGAACGAACTTTTTTTGTTTTTCTTAAAAACTTAATTTGTCCGCAGTTGTTTAAAGTTCGTTGAACGAACTCGTTTTTTGCTTTTCTAAAAAACTTAATTTTATTCTGCAAGTTTTAAAAGTTCGTTGAACGAACTCGTTTTGTGTTTCTTAAAAACTTTATTTGTCCGCAGTCGTTTCAAGTTCGTTGAACGAACTCATTTTTTGTTTTTCTGAAAACTTTATTTGTCCGCAGTCGTTTAAAGTTCGTTGAACGAACTCGTTTTTTGCTTTTCTAAAAAACTTAATTTTATTCTGCAAGTTTTAAAAGTTCGTTGAACGAACTCGTTTTGTTTTTCTAAAAAACTTAATTTGTCCGCAGTCGTTTCAAGTTCGTTGAACGAACTTTTTTTGTTTTTCTAAAAAACTTAATTTGTCCGCAGTTGTTTCAAGTTCGTTGAACGAACTCATTTTTTGTTTTTCTGAAAACTTTATTTGTC
>CAZJOU010000007.1:0-6692 GCA_964547685.1 uncultured Treponema sp.
CTAAAATCATTGCGTTCTGCTGCAACTGGTGTTCTTACGCAGGCGCAGACTTGGCAGGAAACAACCGCCTTGAATATCCTTCTAACGTAAAAATTGTGCGCATTCCTTGTTCTTGCCGCTTGAATCCGCTATTTATTTTGCGTGCATTCCAGCGTGGAGCGGACGGCGTAATTCTTTGCGGTTGTCACCCTGGCGACTGCCATTATTCAACAGGAAACTACTTTGCTCGCCGAAGAATGACGCTTTTATTTAGTCAACTTGACTTTTTAGGAATAGAAAAAGGCAGAACTCGTGTTGAATGGTGTTCCGCAGCGGAAGGCGTTCGCTTTGCGGGCATTATGAACGATTTTGTTTCCCAAATTAAGGCTCTTGGGGAATGTAAACGGCTGGAGGATGTAAGATGCAAGAACTAAGCGCAAAAATGATTCAACGCGCAAAAGAATTGCTTTCCGAAGGCAAAGTTCAGCGCGTTGTAGGCTGGAAAAAAGGACTTTTCGACGATGATATTACTCCAGGAACTTTTTCTACGCCGGAAGAATTAGACAATGAATTTATTTACGATGAACATTGTGCGGCAAATCTTTCAAAATATCTTGTAAAAATAACAAGAGAAATTGAAACTGCTAAAAGCACAGCAAGAATGAACAACACAATGGCAAAACAGCGCGATCCAAACGCAGTTGATAAGCCAATTCCAAGCGAAGTTGTTCTTGTTTTCTTAAAGCCTAGCGACACTTATTCGTTTACGGAACTTTTAAAAGAAAACAGAATTGCTCGTGGCGACGTTTACGCTATTGGAATTCCGTGCCAAGAAACATTGAACGGCGGCGAAGTTTGCGAATCTTGTGCTGGAAAAAAACACGTTTCTTGCGACGAACTTTTAGGCGTAGACGAAAATTACGATGCAGGCGTTTCTAAACGACTTGATGTTTTTGAAAAGTTCGAAAAGATGAATGCTTCGGAACGTTACGACTTTTGGCGTGGCGAGTTTAGTCGCTGCATTCGTTGCAACGCTTGCCGAAATGTTTGCCCTGCTTGCACTTGCGAAAAATGCGTATTCGATAACAACAAACTTTACACATCTCAGAAAGTTGCGGAAACAAGTTTTGAAGAATCGCTTTTCCATATTATAAGAGCATGGCACGTTGCTGGTCGCTGCACAGATTGCGGCGAATGTTCACGCGTTTGCCCAGAGCACATTCCGCTTTATCTTCTTAATAGAAAATACATTAAAGATATTAACGAAATTTACGGCGAATATCAGGCTGGAAGCGATATGGAAACAAAACCTCCTATGCTTACATTTACTCCAGGCGATGCTGAAACAAGCATTGTTTACGCAAGATCTAATGACGGAGGTGAACAATAATGCTTAGTATTTCTAAAGAAAAAATCGACACATTATTTGAACTTCTTTCAAAGAACGGTCCGCTTTATATTCCTGTTACAAACGAAACTGGAAAATCAGATTTTAAGAAATGGGAAAAAGGCGTAAAACTTTCTGAAAACTTAAAAACAGTAAGAAGCGCAAAAGACTTCTTCTTTCCAAAGACAGAACATCTTGTAAGTTACCAGATGAACGGAAAAGAAGTAAAAATCATTGATCCAAGAAAAGAATCTGAAGATTTTGTAATTTTTGGAGTTCGCCCTTGCGACGCAATCGGTTTTACAGTAATTGACAACGTTTATCTTAATATGAATCCAGTTGATTCTTACTACAAAAACAGACGAGAACACGGAACTGTTATAACTTTGGCTTGCAACGAGCCAGAAAAAACTTGTTTCTGTTCAACTTACCAAATTGATCCTTCTATGGAAAAAGACAAAGACGGTTCAACTGGCGACGTTTCTACTTGGCTTGTAAATGGAAAATATTTTTTCAAAGCGAACACAGAAAAAGGAAACGCTTTAATTGAAAAAATAAAATCTGTTTTAAGCGAAGAAGACGAAAAACAAGTTAAAGCGGAACAAAAATCAATTCAAGAAAAGATTGAAAAAGTTCCGTTTGCTCACCTTGATTTATCTAAATTTCAAGGCAAAGATATGCTTAAAATCTTTAATTCAAAGATTTGGAAAAGCGTTGCCGAACCTTGCGTAGGTTGCGGAACTTGTACTTACGTTTGTCCAACTTGTATGTGTTTTGACGTTCGCGACTTTAACACAGGAAACGGAATTCGCCAGATTCGCTGTTGGGATTCGTGCATGTATTCAGACTTTACGCAAATGGCTGCCGCAAATCCGCGTCTTACACAAGTTGAACGAAGCCGCCAGCGATTTATGCACAAACTTATGTATTATCCAATGGATCACGAAGGTTTGTTCCAATGCGTTGGCTGCGGAAGATGTATAGAAAGTTGCCCTGTAAACATGAACGTTGTAAAAGTAATAAAAGCCGTTCAGTCTACAGATGACATTTAAGGAATAGGAGAAACGGATGAATACTAACGAAAGCTTTATTCCTTATGTAGGAAAAATTATTGATATAAAACAGGAAACTCCTGATGTAAAGACATTTAGCGTTGTTGGCTTGGACGGAAAAAAACTTTTTGAACACATTCCTGGTCAGTGCGCAATGCTAATTGTTCCGGGCGTTGGCGAATCTATGATTTCCATAACTTCTTCGCCTACTTTGGAAACTCACATGGAATTTTCTATTAAAAAGTGTGGTGTTGTAACAGATTTCTTGCATAATGCAGAAGTTGGTCAGGAAATTTGTGTTCGCGGTCCTATTGGAAACGGTTTCCCTGTTGATACAAAACTAAAAGGAAAAGACATTCTTGTAATTGCCGGAGGAATTGGAATTGCTCCAGTTCATTCTGTTGTAAATTACATGATGGACCACCGCGAAAATTACGGAAAAATCCAAGTAATTTACGGAAGTCGCTCTAAAGCAGATTTGGTTCGCCTAGACGAAATGCAGAATGTTTGGATGAAACAACCAAATTGTTCAATCGACTTAACAATTGACCGCGCACAAGACGACTGGGACGGACACGTTGGATTTGTTCCGCCATTTGTAACGGAACTTAATCCAGATCCAAGCATGACAGTAATTATGTGCGGACCTCCAATTTTGATTCACCTTTCGCTTGATGCGCTTAAAAAACTTGGCTTTAAAGACGAGCAGGTTTTTACAACTATGGAAATGCGAATGAAGTGCGGAATTGGAAAGTGCGGAAGATGCAATATTGGCGACAAGTTCGTTTGCAAAGACGGTCCTGTATTCAGTTTTGACCAGTTAGGCGAATTACCACCGGAATATTAATTCGATTAGGAGCAAAATATGTCAGAAAAACAAGAAATGGCAACAATATATCTGTTCGGAAAAAAATACGAAGTTCCGGCAGAACTTACAGTAATGAATGCAATGGAATACGCAGGTTATCAGCTTAAGCGTGGTTGCGGTTGTCGAAACGGCTTTTGCGGAGCGTGCGCAACTATTTACCGCGTAAAAGGCGAAAATCAACTAAAAACGTGCCTTGCTTGCTCGCAGAAAGTTATTGACGGAATGTACATTGCAACTCTTCCGTTCTTTCCGCTTGTAAAGCAAATTTACGACATCAATAAGATTAAGCCTGAACAGCAAGTTATGATGCAACTTTACCCGGAAATTTATTCTTGCGTAGGTTGCAACGCTTGTACTCGCGCTTGTCCGCAGAATTTGCAAACAATGCAGTACATTGCTTACGCTCAGCGTGGCGATTTTGAAAAGTGCGCAAACCTTTCGTTCGATTGCATTATGTGCGGCTGCTGTTCTTCAAGATGTCCAGCAGGAATTAGCCATCCACAAGTTGCAGAACTTGCCCGACGCTTGAACGGAAAATATCTTCAGCCGGAAAGCCAGCATCTTCTTGACCGCGTAAAAGAAATCAACGAAGGAAAATGCGACGAAGCAATCAAAAAGTTTATAGAAATGTCTGTTGGCGACAAAGCCGAAATTAAAAACTTGTATAACACAAGAGAGATTGAAAAATAATTAAAAATTGCCATCCGTGGCAATTTTTAATTGTCGAGTTTTTTACAAAAACTCGCAAGATGTTTTGTAAATATACGACGTGCCATCCGTGGCACTATTGTGAATAAATGAGGATTATGTTATGTACGGAAATTATCTTGACGATGCGGCAAAAATTGTTGCTGAAAAACGCGAAGAAAACTTAAAATTTGAACATCCGCGCCTTACTGCAGAAGAAAAAGATGCTTTGCTATTAAAATTTCACCCGGATAGAATTAAAAGCCAGTTTGAAGAATTAAAAATCGGTCCGAATAAAGGACAAAAAGCGCCAATAGAACTTGCGGCAATGCTTCAGGCAAAACCACGAATTGAACCAGAACACATTGACTTAAATCACGTTGATTACGAAAGCGATGTTCTTGTAATTGGCGGTGGCGGAGCCGGAACAAGCGCGGCAATTATGGCAAGCGAAGCAGGCGCAAAAGTTCTTTTGGTTACAAAACTTCGCGTAGGAGACGCCAACACAATGATGGCAGAAGGCGGAATTCAGGCCGCAGATAAGCCAAACGACTCTCCTGCTCAACATTATTTGGACTGTTACGGCGGCGGACACTTTGACGGAAAACCAGAACTTGTTGCGACATTGGTTTACAAAGCACCTAGCGTAATTAAATGGCTAAACGACTTAGGCGTAGAATTTGACAAAATGCCAGACGGAACAATGATTACAACTCATGGTGGCGGAACTAGCCGCAAAAGAATGCACGCCTGCAAAGACTATTCCGGCGCAGAAATTATGCGAACGCTTCGCGACGAAACTTTTAACCGCGCGAAAGACATTACAGTTGTAGATTTTACAGCCGCAATCGAACTTATTAAAAACGACAAAGGCGAAGTTTGCGGTGCTGTTTTAATGAATATGGAAACAGAAGAAATCTACATTGCAAAAGCAAAAGTTGTAATTTTGGCAACTGGCGGCGCTGGTCGAATGCACTATCAAGGCTTCCCTACTTCTAACCATTATGGAGCAACTGCCGACGGACTTGTTTTGGCATATCGTGCTGGAGCAAAACTTTTGTATCAAGATTCGCTTCAGTATCACCCAACTGGAGCGGCTTACCCAAGCCAGATTTTAGGAAAACTTGTAACGGAAAAAGTTCGCTCGCTTGGCGCAAAACTTATAAACAAGAACGGCGAAGTTTACATTCATCCGCTAGAAACACGCGACGTAAACGCATCTGGAATTATCCGCGAAGTAAAAGAAGGTCGTGGCGTTCATAACGAAGTTCAAGATGCAGTTTGGCTTGACACTCCAATGATTGATATGATTCACGGCGAAGGAACAATTCTTAAATCAATTCCTGCAATGTACAATATGTTCATTAAATACGGAATTGACATTCGTAAAGAGCCAATTTTGGTTTACCCTACGCTTCACTATCAGAACGGCGGTGTTGAAATTGACAAAACTTGCCACACAAACATTCCAAATCTTTTAGTTGCAGGCGAAGCAAGCGGTGGCGTTCACGGAACAAACCGACTTATGGGAAACAGTTTGCTAGACGTTGTAGTTTTCGGACGCGAAGCAGGAATCGAAGCGGGAAAAATGTTCAAAAACATTAAACTTGCAGAAAACAGCAAAATGAACCTTGAACACGTAAAAGCATTCGAAAAAGAACGAAGCGACGCTGGAATTAAAACAGACGTAGTTTCACCAAAATTGCTTCCACGCTACACGCACGGAAACCCAGAATTTGAAAAAGCAATTCCGGGCGCAACGAAATAAGAATGATAAAAATGAAAAAAGAGATTATCTAAAAGAATAAAATGCGGTGGTTGAGGCTCTCGAAACCACAACCGTTGCGTTCTAAACTTATTAGATAGCCTCTTTTTTTTGACTTTTTTCCTTCTTATTGATAAAAAAAAATTACATCATTATACTTAAAACATTAAACACAAAAATAGAAAAAAGAGGTTCTTAAATGACTGCTTATTTTGCTGGAGTTTGTACTTCTGCTCTTTCATTTATTACAATCGTATTTGCAATTGGTGCAATCGGCTATCTTGTTGGTGCAATTAAAATTAAAGGAATTGAACTTGGAACAGCTGGAGTTCTTTTGGTTGCTTTGCTTTATGGAATTTTCTGCCATTTTGTTCCGTCTTTTCATATCGGCGAAAAAGAAATTTTCCTTTTTAGTGATAAAATAAAAAGCAATTTTAATATTGTTTCAAATATGGGAACTGCCCTTTTTGTTACAGCAATCGGTTTAATTGCAGGTCCTAAATTCTTCCGTTCATTCAATAAAAGCACGCTTTGCTACATTCTTTTGGGCGTAATTATCATTGCAACAGGTGCGGGTGCAGCTATTCTTTTTATTTGTCTTGATAAAAATCTTTCTGCATCTATGGCAGTTGGTCTTTTAACTGGCGGGCTTACTTCTACTCCAGGATTTAGTGCAGCAAAAGAAGTTACAACTGCTATAGAAGAACAAGTTACAGCTGGATACGGAATTGCATATCTTTACGGAGTTTTAGGCGTTGTGCTTTTTGTTCAGTTGGTTCCAAAAATTATGAAGGTAAATATGCCGGAAGAAGTTGCGCATTTTCATGCGGCAAACACAATTGAAGTTCCAGAACTAAAGGGCAATTTTGTTAGTGTAGAACCATTTGGATTTTTTGCATTCTTTCTTGCAGTTGCATTTGGTTGCTTAATTGGTTCAATCAAAATTCCTGGAAT
>CAZJOU010000007.1:6792-11741 GCA_964547685.1 uncultured Treponema sp.
GTAGGTTTTGTTCTTGCAAAATATGTATTTAAACTTAGCATATTGAATAACTTAGGTTCTATTACTGGCGGAATGACATCAACTCCAGCACTTGGAACATTAATTGCAACCGCCGGCACAGACGAAGTTTCTAGTGCTTACGCTGCAACATATCCATTTGCACTAGTAAGCGTAGTTCTAGCCGCAAAGATTTTAATTATGGTGTTCTAAAAAAATATCAAAAAGATAAAAAAACATCCGCGAAGTTTTGACGGATGTTTTTTTTTATCTTTTAACTGTCATTGAGAGCCGAAAGCGTGGCAATCTATTTTTTATTCCACAACTTTATATTTAGAAACCTTTATAGCCTTAAATATTTCGCCGTCTTCAATTTCACCAGTTAAAATAATTTTTTGTCCTTGCAAAGAAAGTAACGTTGATTTCGTTTCGCTATCTGCGTTTATATTATATTTTTCATTATTTTCAGTAACAAAAACTGGATACGTAAACGGTGCATTCCCATAACTTTTTATAAAACCTACTTCAGAAAATAAATTATTTTTTTTAGAATATGCAAAAATTTCAAGTACAAAACTAAGGATAAAAATAAAACTCATAATAATTTTTTTCATAATAATTTCCACTTAATTAGATGATAAAGAAACTTGCTTACCAATTATTGTATAAGCAGAAGCATTGTAATCTGTATCTTCAACTGCATTTATGCTAGTTATAGCAGAATCAGAATAACCATAAACTATAAAACCATACTGACCTAATGAAACTTTTGTATTTCCAGTGTTATCATTAAGTACACTAACTGCGCTATTACTTATAGAATATTGATTTCCAGAATAATAAGATTTATTCTGAATAGCTTTTAAATAAATACTAGAATTACCAGAATTACCAGAATATTCAACTCTTTTATTTAAAGTACATAAAGAATCATCATTAAAAAAGTTGCTTATAGGAATACAAGAAAAATCTTTTATAATATCAGAAAATGTAATACTTGTTCCATTTTTTTTGTTTACAGCATTTACAATAGAGGTTTCATCAACATAAGAATTTGTTGCAATTTCTTTTATTAAATCAAATCCACCATAATTTTTTGCAAGAAAATCGCCAAAAACAAAAACGTTTCCATAAGAAATGTAAACATCAGAACCAGACGAACCTGAATTAAAATATTTATTAGTACTTCGCCAATTTGAAAAACCTAAATTATAAAAAGTATTAAAAAATGGTAATCTTTGCATATAAATTGAATCATCATCTTTTAAATCTTCCACAAGATAGTTTTCAAACATTGCATCTGCTAAACCAGAAAGCATTTCTGTATACCAAGTAGAAAAAGCAAGTTGCTTAGAAAAACTTTTGTTCATATAGTTCAACATATGATTAAACTCATGTGCTAAAGTAGAATAAACAGATTCTGGATTATTTTGTATAAACCAACTATCTAAATAAATAATTGCATCTTGATTAGGATACTCTGTAACCATATCTCCAGCCCAATAATAACCTTGAGTTCCAGCTTTAGTACTTTCTGTTTCTGAATAATCATAATAAAGGTCTGCAATAACAATATTTACTTTGCTTGGGCAACTTATTACATCTGAATAACTTGTTGTATAACTAAAACTTCCTAGAATATTTGTTATGTTAGGATAAATTTTTACATCAAAAAGAGAACCTAACGTTTCAAAAACATTTATTTCAGTTGAAGATGAATCTTTTTTGTAACTAGATAAAGAAGTTTCAGTAACTTTCCCATTTGTATTATCTACAAAAAAAACATTACAATAAGTGCCTTCATATTCTTTTGTTGCAGATTCTTTGGTAAGGCTATTTTCATCGTTAGATATTAAATATATATTTGTTGTAGAATTTTTAGAATTAAATTCTTTAGTTACATTAGATTTACCATTAAAAGCAGTTCTTGAATTATTTCCATTTACAAGATTTTTTGCAATTTCCTGATTTTTTCTAGAAATATTTTCGTCGTATTTTCGTAATTTAGTAGGTAAAGTTGCAACATTTTCTAAATTTTCATTTTTAACATTATTTTTTGCCGCTCTTGTTGCAGAATTAAAGTCAAAATAAGGAACGTTGCTCGCACTAATATCGCTAGAATCTAAACTAGCAGCCATAAACCAAGTTCTATCAGAATCTGTAGAATTTACAGTTAATGTAACAGTTTTCTTTGAACTACCATCATCAAAATCACAACTATAAAATATTCCTAAAACCGCAATCAACCCTACTACAAAAAACTTTTTTTTCATAATATGATAATTCTATCATAAAAAATTAGTTTTTTAAACAATTATATGCTAATTCTGCGGCTTTTTGTTCGGCTTCTTTTTTGCTTTTACCTTGCGCTGGGCCGTACGTTACATTTCCTAAATGAACTTTTACCTTAAAAACTTGGTCGTGATCTGGGCCGTAAACGCCAATAAGTTCGTACTGTGGCGGCTGTTTGCTTTTTTTCTGATACAGTTCTTGCAACAAAGTCTTAAAATCTTTTCCGCCAAATTCTTGCACTTTTTTAATTTCTGGCACAATAAACGAAAGAACATACTTTTCGCAAAGTTCATAGCCAGAATCTAAATAATAAGCACCAATAATTGCTTCCATACAATCTGCAAGAATTGCAGGCTTTTTGCGTCCGCCACTCATTTCTTCGCCACGCCCAAGAACAAGCATTTTATCTATTCCAAAGCGCAACGCAATTGGTGCAAGACTTTTTTCCGAAACAACCGCTGCTTTTATTTTTGCCAAATCGCCTTCTGCGTGCGTTTCGCTCATTTTTTTGTAAAGATAATCCGCAGTTGCAAGCCCCAAAACAGAATCGCCCAAAAATTCAAGACGTTCATTGTTATAAAGTTTTTCTGAATGATTTTCGTTTGAATAAGAACAATGATGAAAAGCCAAATCTAAAAGCGAAAAATTTTTAAACTTTAAGCCAAGCGGTTTACAAAAAGCAATAAGATTTTTTTTTCTTTCTGGCGAAATTGTTTCTGGCAAAATTATATTTTTCATTACTAAAACTATAATTTTTACATAAAAAAAACACAAGCAAAAACGCCTGTGTTTTCCATGATAATTTCTGAAAATTGTAAAAATTAGAAATTATTGCTGCTGAGATTTGATGAAATCGTAAGCATCGCGAACAGTTTCAAATTCGTTTGCTTTTTCATCTGGAATACTTACGCCAAGTTCTTCTTCAATAGCATAAACAAGTTCGTAAGTGTCAAGACTGTCTGCACCAAGGTCACCGCGGAAAGATGAATCAAGAGTAATTTTTGATTCTTCAATATCCAATTTTTCAGCGATCAATTTCTGAATTTTTGCGAACAATTCGTCCATTTTATTCCCCTTAAAAAATAATATTAGCCATTTACTTCAGGTGTAATTACCTGGCGTCCGCGGTAGAATCCGCACTTAGGACAAACACGATGTGACTGAATCAAGTTTCCGCAGTTGCTACATTCAACAAGCTGTGGAGCTGCCAGACGCATATTGATTGACTGGCGTCTTTTTGTAACGGCTTTAGATGTTTTCGATCTAGGTACTGCCATTTATAAACCTCACTAAAAAAGATTATTATCTGATTTACTGCGGTCTATAATACAACAGTTCAAATCAGTATGTCAATACAGTATAGCAGATTAGCATAAAAAGTCAATTAAACAATTCATAATTAATAATTTATAATTAAGAATTATAGGAGGGCGCCTGCCCTACGGCTCAACTGCTTCGCATTTTCGCCTACCCCTCGTGCGGGGACACCCCGCAACGCCCCGCTTTACTATTAATTATTAATTATGCATTATTAATTATTAATTAATTATATTTTTTTTCTAACGCTTCTTTTACTATTTTCGGAACCATTCCAGAAATATCGCCCTTAAATTGTGCAACTTCTTTTATTGCGCTACTTTTTAGCAAAATATACTTTTGGTCAGTTGGAATAAACATAGTTTCTATTTCAGAATTTAGCGTATGGTTCATAAGCGAAAGGTCAAATTCATAAGCAAAATCTGTTGCGTTTCTAATTCCGCGAATAAGAACTTTTGCGTTATTTTCTTTTGCGTAATTTACAATAAGACCAGAATAAGTGTGAACAGATACATTTTTAAATGGTCTTACAAGTTCAGAAAGCATAGAAAAACGTTCTTCCGCTGTAAAAAGACATTTTTTTGTGTTGTTTACCGCAATTACAACGTCAATTTCGTCAAAAATTCTGCACGCGCGCTGAATTATGTTTATATGCCCATTTGTTGGCGGGTCAAACGAGCCAGGAAAAATTGCTTTTGTCATATAAAAACAAGTTACTCTGTTTGACGAAAAGAAACAAGCATTGTAAGATAAAATTATGTTTATTAAATTACTATTAATTTTTTCTGCCGCATTGTTTTTAAACAGTTGCGGAACAACAAAAAATGTCTCGCAACAAAATAGCGAATCTGCTACAGAAAACCAACAGATTGTTTCCGAAGAACCTGCTGATGACGAATTTAACCGTTCAACTGCTGGAATTTCTATTACAAAAGAAGAATTTACTTCCGATAAAACAGAAATTCTTAAAATAATAGATGAACTTTCTATAATTATGGCAAAGTACGATTATGATGCTTGGCTAAAATATATCGACCCAGAATCTGTAAAATATTGGTCAAATCCGCGAAATCTTTTAAACGCTTCTAAAAGACTTCCACAAAAAATACGACTTTCTAATCTTAATGACTATTTTAGATTTGTATTCGTACCTTCTAGAACAGGTCGTTCTGTAGAAGAAATTCGTTATATTTCGCGCGATTCTGTAAAAGCGGTTCAAGTACGCGACCAATTAGACATTGTTTATTACAATTTTGTGCGCGTAAACGGAAAATGGATGGTCAATTTACCAGAGTTACACGAATAGAAAAATGTCATTGCACAGCAACCTAAAGATTATCGGG
>CAZJOU010000007.1:11841-24852 GCA_964547685.1 uncultured Treponema sp.
CCCGATAATGACATATACTAAATAATAATTTGCTAAAATTGTATAGTTAAGATATAATTTTATAAGATATTTTCCAGGAGGAAAATTTAATGAAAATTTTAAGAAAAATTGCGCTTTGCGTTGCTTTAATTGCTTTATCATCTTTAGTTTTTGCGCAGGAACAAAAAGTTCAAAAAGTTCAGAAAGCTAATTCTAACTCTTCATCTTCTGCACGCGAAGAAACTTCTGTAGAGGAAGAATACATGAGCGATGTAGACGGAGTTGTAATTCTTACTCTTGCACAATCAGATGAATACGACAATAAACTTGTTGCAATGCAATTTTTGGAAGAAGCAGTTAATAACGGAAACACTTCTCCAGATGTAATGAAAGCGTTAAACCAACTTGCTGGCGAAGGAATTAATTCGCAGTCGCGCACGAATGGCCGACTTATAAATAATTTCCCAGATATTCGTCGTCGCGCTTGTCTTGCTCTTGGAAAAATTAAAACAGATGAATCTAAAAACTATCTTGTAAAAGTTGCACTTGCAGAAAACGAACCAATGGTTATTTCTGCCGCTGTAAATTCTCTTGGTGAAATTGGAATAAACTCTAACGACGAAGTTGTAGATGCAATTTCTTTTGCAAACAGAAGAAATCAAATCTTAAATCCAACTTCTTCCCTAGCCTTTGAAGTTGTAGATGCTTACGAAAAACTTGCAGATAGCACAGAAAATAAAAAAATAATAATAGATTCGCTTTCTAGCATTGCTGCAGACTATCATTACGCTTCGCCAGTAAGAGCAAAAGCATTAAAAGTTCTTAAATCTTTAAGTGGTACAGACACATCTTCTAGTTCGTCATCTAAGTCTTCTAAATCCACTTCTACAGCAGACGCAAAATAAAAGCAAATAGTTATTAAGTGGGGTTACCAAATAAGAGACGTCATGCTGAATTTATTTCAGCATCTCTAGAATATAATATAGATTCTGACTCAAGTTCAGAATGACACTATTATTAGATAGCCCCAATAAAAATAACTAAAGGTAACAAATGGAACCTATAATTTTAGCCTCTTCTTCGCCAAGAAGACAGGAAATTTTACGAATGTTGAATATACCTTTTCAGGTAATTCTTCCAAATATAGACGAAACTTTAGTTCGTGGCGTTGATATAGAAGATGTGCCAGAACTTCTTGCAAGAGAAAAAGTTTCCGCAGTTATTCATTCTTTGCCTTCTGAACAAGAAATTCAATGGGTTTTAGGCGCAGATACTGTAATTATTAAAGACAATCGAATTTTCGGAAAACCTCAAGACGCAGACGAAGCTGCTGATTTTTTACGAACATTTCAAAATTCAACACATACTGTAATTACTGCAATAGTTCTTTATAACGGACGGCAAAAAAGTACATCTTCGCGCGTTGCTAAAACAAAAGTAACATTTGCGCCTATGACAGAAGAAGAAATTCAATGGTACATAGAAAGTGGCGAATGGCACGGAGCCGCTGGTGGATACAGAATTCAAAGTTTAGCATCTTTATTTATAGAAAAAATTGAAGGTTCGCAAAGCTGCGTAACGGGCTTGCCTATCTATGAACTTTATGATATTTTAAAAGAGCAGAATTATTCAATTTTGAATTAATCTGTTTGATATTTTTATATCAAATCTTCCGAGCTAATTTTTAGCTACGAGAAAAAGAGTACGGGGCAAGTTATTTTCTTGCCAGTGAAGGAGAAACTCATGGCAGTTGTAACCATGAAAAACTTGCTTGAATCCGGAGTTCATTTCGGACATCAGGTAAAACGCTGGGATCCGCGTATGAAGAAATACATCTTCGCAGAACGCAACGGAATCCACATTATCGATTTGCAGAAAACTATTGCTGCAATCAAAGATAGCTACGAAGCAGTTAGAAAAACTGTTGCCGCAGGAAAAACAGTTCTTTTTGTTGGAACAAAAAAACAGGCTCAGCAAGCAATTCAAAAAGAAGCTGAACGATGCGGAATGTTCTACGTAAACAACCGCTGGCTTGGCGGAATGCTTACAAACTTTTCTACAATCAAAAAATCACTTATGCGCCTTAAGAAAATCGAAAAAATGGAAGTAGACGGCACTATAGAAAAACTTACAAAAAAAGAAGCTGCTGCTCTTCTTAAAGAAAAGGCAAAACTAGAAAAGAACCTTGGTGGTATCAAGGAAATGAAAGAACTTCCTGGAATTATTTTCGTAATTGATACACACAAAGAACAAATTGCAGTTGCAGAAGCTCGCAGAATGGGAATTCCTATTATTGCTGTTGTAGATACAAACTGCAATCCAGAAGGAATTACATATCCTATTCCTGGTAACGACGATGCTATTCGTGCAATTTCTTTGTTCACTTCAATTATTGCTAATGCTGTAATTGAATCTGACAACGAAAATGGTCTTAAGATTCTTGAAAATCTTGACAGCGACGAAGAAGTTGTTACAGACGCAGCAAATAAAAAAGAAGATGAAGAAATTTCGGACTACACTAACTATCAGCCAACAGAAACAAAAGAAGAAGATGCTCCTGTTGAAGAAGAAGATCAGCTTGTAGACGAAGATAAGATTTACGATGAAAAATAACATCTAAAAGGATAAAAAATGAATTACACAGCTAATGACGTTAAAGCCCTTAGAGATTCAACAGGCGCTGGTTTGCTTGATTGTAAAAAGGCTCTTAACGAAACAAACGGCGACATTGCAGAAGCAGAAAAACTCTTAAAAGAAAAAGGCTTGGCTGCAATGGCAAAACGCACAGATAGAACTGCCGCAGAAGGTAGAATTGTTATTAAACAAGAAGGCAAAGCTATTGCTATTGCAGAAACACTTTGCGAAACAGACTTTGTTTCTAACAATCCAGACTTTGTTGCAACAGCAGAAAAAGCCGCAGAAATTACACTTTCTAAAAAAACTTCTGGCGTTCTTCCAGAACACAAAGAACTTATTGATACAATTCTTGTTAAGTTCCGCGAAAATATGTCTGTAAAGCGCGCAGAATATATAGAAATTCCTGCTGGTTGCGTTGCTTCTACTTATGTTCACCACGACAATAAAATTGGTGCAATTGTAGTTATTAAAGGTTCTGAAGCAGACTCTGTAAAAGATTTTGCTCACGTTTGTTGTCTTCACTTGGCTTCTAACAAGCCAGACTACATTAATCAATCTGATGTTCCTCAGTCTTATATTGACGAACAAACAGAAATTTTTAAGGCACAAATGGCAGAAGATCCTGCTATGGCAAAGAAACCAGAAAATGTTCGCGAAGGAATTCTTAAAGGAAAAGTAAACAAACTTTTGGCTTCTAACTGCTTTATGGATCAACCTTACCTTGATAACGAAAAAATTACTGTAAAACAAGCACTTCAAGAAGCTGGAAAAGCTGCTGGTGCAACATTGTCTTTCGAAAAAATAATTCTTTACGTTCTTGGTAAATAACTTTAATTAAAAGCGGCTGGTTTTGCCGGCCGCTTTTTTGTTTTGAAAAACAGCACCTACTTATAGGAGATTTATATGACAGAAGAAAAAATGGAAAAAACAGTTGCGTCTTTAAAAGAACGTTTTAATGGAATCCGCACGGGAAGAGCCTCTGCTGCCCTTTTTGACAAAGTTAGAGTAGATTATTATGGAACAAAATCTCCGTTGAATCAGGTTGCTACAGTTTCTATTCCAGAAGCGCGTTCTGTTGTAATTCAACCTTTTGATAAATCTTTAATTGTAGAAATTGAAAAAGCAATTCTTACAGCAGATTTAGGACTTAATCCTTCTAATGATGGAAAAGTTATTAGAATTTCTATTCCACCGCTTACAGCAGACAGACGAAAAGAACTTGTAAAACAAGCAAAAAATTACGCAGAAGAATCTAGAACTTCTATTAGAAACATTCGTCGCGATGGAAATGATGAATTAAAAAAGAAGCAAAAGGCTTCTGAAATTACAGAAGACGAATTAAAAAAAGAAGAAGATGCTCTTCAAAAGCTTACAGATAAATATATTGGTGAAGTCAATAAGATTTACGAAGCTAAAGAAAAGGAAATCTTGGAATAATGATTGATAAATCAGCAGTACCTGTTCATATAGGAATTATTATGGACGGGAACGGCCGTTGGGCTAAGCAACGAAATCTTCCTCGTACTAGCGGACACAAAGAAGGTCTTACAGTTGCAAAAAATATTGTCCGCGCCGCTGCTGAACTTGGAATTAAATATGTAACGCTTTACACTTTTTCTACAGAAAACTGGAAAAGAGCAAAAGAAGAAGTCGGATTTTTAATGAATTTAATAAGAGTTCATCTTCAGGCTGAATTTCAGTTTTACAAGGAAAACGGAATTAGAGTAAGACATATTGGCGATTTAGCTGGACTTCCAAAAGATGTTCAGCAGGAAATTATAAATGTTCAAAAAGAAACCGAACATTTTATAGGTCTTACAGTTGTTCTTGCTATAAATTATGGCGGACGCGATGAAATTGTCCGCGGAATACGAAAAATAATTTCAAAAAGTATTGAACCTAATCAGATTACAGAAAAAACTGTATCTGAATCATTTGATATAGAAGATTTACCGGACGTAGATTTGTTAATTAGAACAGGCGGGGAACTTAGACTTAGTAATTTTTTGCTTTGGCACGCCGCTTATGCAGAATTTGTTTTTACAAAAACGCTTTGGCCGGATTATAATAAAGAAGAGTTTTATGCCGATATAGAGGAGTTCCAAAACAGAACAAGACGTTTTGGCGGTGTAAAATCTTAAAAAAATGGGTGGATTATGAATAAGCTTGCACAAAGATTGCTTACGTTTTTTATAGGAATTCCATTAGTTCTTCTAATTGTTTTTATGGACTATTGGAATCACCTTCCAATTAATGCGCTTGTTTGCATTGTTTCTGCAATTGCAGCAAACGAACTTTATGTTATTTTTAAACAAAAAACGCCACTTTTAAATAAACCGCTAATTATAATACTTTCTTGTGCAATGCCGTTAATTGGCTATTTTCTTGTTATATTTGGAACTTCTGTAGCAGACATAGACTATTCAAATTGGGCTTTTTTAATTGCTGCAATGATTCTTATGGGAACCGAAGCTTTTGGGCACAAAACTTTTGAAGATTCGCTTTTTAGACTTTCTGCTTCGGTTTTTATAGTTTTTTATTGCGGTTTTCTTTTTACATTTGTAACTCGCATTACACTTTTTAAAGAATCTACTATTTTTTTAGGACTTTTCTTATTTACAGTTTTTATGAACGATTCTTTAGCTTGGCTTTTTGGTGTTCTTTTTGGAAAAAACAATCGAAATATTTTTGCTGCAAGTCCTAATAAAAGCCTTGCTGGATTTTTAGGTGGAATTTTTGGAGCAGTTGCTTCTTGCGTTATTGCAAAATATATTTGGCCAGAAATTTTTAATGGACCACTTTACTTTTCTATAATTCTTGGATTTTTAAGTTCGGCTGCTGCAATTACAGGCGATTTAATAGAATCTGTTTTTAAGCGTTCTTCTGGAATAAAAGATAGCGGAAACATTATTCCTGGTCGTGGCGGAATTTTAGATTGTATTGATTCTATCGTTTTTACTGCTCCTGTATTTTACGTTGTTTCTTATTTTCTTTTTAAGCCGGAAATGATTATAAAATGAAAAAAGTTTTAGTTTTAGGCTGTACAGGTTCTATTGGAACAAGCACTTTAGAAATTTGTAGGTCAATGCCACAAAAATTTTCTGTTTGCGGCATAACTTGTAATTCAAAAGAAGAAAAATTAAGTCTCCTTTCTAAAGAATTTAACTGTAAATCTTCTTTAACAAAAAAAGACGGAACCGAAGGAATTAAACGTCTTATTTTAGAAACAAAACCAGATATTGTTGTAAACGGAATTGCTGGTGCGGCTGGTCTTTTGCCTTCTAAAATTGTTTTGGAAAACGGAATTGACCTTGCACTTGCGAACAAAGAAACCGTTGTAATGGCTTGGCCTTTAATAAAATCGCTAGCAAAAAAAACTGGCGCAAATATTATTCCAGTAGATTCAGAACATTCTGCAATTTTTAATCTTATAAATCAGGTTGGAAAAGAAAATGTTTCGCAAATTGTAATAACAGCAAGTGGCGGACCTTTTAGAACATTACCAAAAGAAGAACTTTCTAAAGTTACTGTAAAAGATGCGTTAAAACATCCTACTTGGAGTATGGGAACAAAAATAACTATTGATTCTGCAAGTCTTGCAAACAAAGGTTTGGAAGTAATAGAAGCAAATCGTCTTTTTGATATGAGTGTAGAAAAAGTTCAAGTTGTAGTTCATCCGCAAAGCCTTGTTCATTCGCTTGTTCGCACAAACGACGGAATGTTATATGCGCAGATTAGCGACCCAGATATGAAACATCCAATTTATTCTGCGCTAACCTACCCTAATAACGAAGAATGTTACTTAAAGCCTTTTGATTTGTTTGATAAAGAAATGACATTTTTTAAGCCAAGATATGAAGATTTTCCAATGCTTTCTTACGCATTTGAAGCAGCAAAAAAAGGCGGTTCTTACACAATAGCGTACAATGCCGCAAACGAAATTGCTGTAGCAGATTTTATTTCGGAAAAAATAAAATTTACGCAAATACCAAGTGTTGTATATTCTGTTTTAAGTAATGATTGGACTTTTACGCCAAATACTTTTGAAGACGTTTTTGAAGCGGACAAAAAAGCTCGCGAATTAGCAAAGGAATTTTTAAGGTGCGAATAATAATTGGTCTTATTTGCTTATTTTTTTTAATATTTTTTCACGAATTGGGACATTTTCTTGCCGCAAAACTTTTTGGTGTAAAAGTAGAAGCATTTTCTATTGGTTTTGGTCCAGTTTTATTGCACAAAACAAAAAATGGAACTGACTATAGATTTTCTTTAATTCCGCTTGGCGGTTACTGTGCTATGAAAGGCGAAAAAGATTTTCAAAAATCTTTAGATGCTGGACTTGACCATATAGAAGCGGAACCAGATTCTATGTACGGAGTTCATCCGTTTAAAAGACTTTTAATTGCTTTTGCAGGTCCATTTTTTAATCTTTTTTTTGCATTTTTTGCGCTAACTTGTATAAGCCTTGTTGGTTACACTTATTACGCATATTCAAATAAAATTAACGTTCCCGATGGCGAAAATTATGCAGACTTAAAAAGCGTTGCAAAAGAGGCTGGAATAAAAAGTGGCGACGAAATTATTAAAATAAACGGAAAAGAAATAAAAGATTTTTCTGATTTAATTGAACAAATTAGCACAAAACCAGACGAAGATATTAGCGTTACAGTTTTGCGCGATGGTCAAACATTAGATTTTTTTCTTCATACAGATATGGACAAAAAAACTGGTGGCGGAAAAATTGGAATTATTGCAAACCCAGAAAGTCTTGAAAAAAAAGAAAAGAAGCCAAAATGGTTAATTCCAGCGATTGCAGAAGGTTTTATGGAAACTTGTAAAGATTGCGTGCTTACTGTAAAAGGCATTGCAACGCTATTTAAGGGCGTAGATTTACAAGAAAGCGTTTCTGGACCTGCTCGCATTGCAGATATGATGGGACAAGTTGTAAAAGAAAGTTTTTCTGATTCTTTTAGAAGCGGTTTTATTAATATGTTAAGTTTTATGGCAATAATAAGTATTTCGCTAGGAATTATGAATCTTCTTCCAATTCCAATTCTTGACGGTGGACTTATTTTGTTTGCTTTAATAGAATTAATTTTACATAGAAAAATTTCGCCAAAAGTTTTATATTATATTCAGTTTATTGGCATTGCCTTTATTGCGGTAATGTTTGTAATTGGTTTAAGTGGTGATATTCATTATTTTATAAACTTGAATAAAGGAAAATAAATAAGATGAAACGATTTTTTCTTTGTGTTTTTTGTTTTTTTACATTGAACTTTTTAATTTTTTCGCAATCTCATATTTCAACGCAGGCACACCAAGAAGCCGTAAATATGATTGTTCCGGCAAGTTCCGAAGCAGAATTTGACAAATCATATTTTTCTATTGGTAAAGATGGATTTCTTGTAAAATGGACTTCGGACAATCAAGGTGAACATTATCAAATTTCTGATATGGAAATAAAAATGGCGGTTGTTGCGCCTAATGGCAAAGAAATTGCAGTTTACGAAAGCGATGGAGGTTCTACAAACAGAGTTTCCGTTTGGAATTGGGACACTTTAACTAGAAAATTTGCAAGACGATTTTCTGATTCAATAACTTCTCTTTCTTATTCTGCAAAAGGAACTTATCTTATTGTTGGAACAGCAACTGTAGATGGTGCAGTTTTTTTGCGTTCAACAGATGGAGCTGTAATTAATAAAATTCGCGATTCAACTGGAATTGTAACTTATATAACTACAAGTTCAACAGAAAAAACGGCAGTTATGTATTCTCCAGCAGGAAATCTTTCTTACTACAATATGTTAACTGGAAAACTAAAACAAAAATTTTCTGTAATGCAAGGACTTGAACAACCAGTTATTTTTAATAATTCATTATATTTAGCCGGAATAAAAGACGACACAATTTATGTGTGCCACGCACTTTCTGGAAAAATTCTTTATACAACAAAAGCCGAAAATCCAATTATTTTGGAAAGCAAATCTGACACTGACCTTTTTTATCTTGAAAATGATTTAAAAGGAACTTACACGCTAAAAAAACTTGAAAACAAAAATAATCAAGGTGTTACGCCACCTAGAATTGTAAAAACGTATAAAGGACCGCGTGGCATAAACGAAACAATTTCTTGTGGAACAAAACTTGGACAGGAAATTATGTTAGGTTCAAATTCTGGTGCAATTTTTAGAGCAAATGCAGAAGTTGAAACAACTGAACAAAATCTAACACTTTTAACAGAAAATACATATTCAAAAATTCTTGATATGTCGCCTATTGGAGAAGATTTTTACTTTTTAACTAGAAATTCGCTTTATAAATCTTCGTATGATACAGGAATTGTAACAAGATTGGGGGCAAATCCGGGACAAACGCAAATTATAACTTATGGCGACCGACTTATTCTTTGGTCAAAAGGAACTAGACAACCTGTTCAAATTTTTGACTATTCAAAACCAGAAGTTATAACGCTTTTTACGCCAAAAAATAATCTTCAATCTGTGCGACTTTTTGGTACAAAAATTATAGAAATGGAAAGCAATTCTGTTGTAAACCTTTACGATATGGAAAATAATTCGTTTAAGGAAGTTTATACTGGAGCAGGACTTCAAGACGCTATTCTTTGTTCAGATGGAAAATTGTACGTTTCTAAATCTTATGCAACAAATCCGCGTTCTTCGCTTTTATGCGTTGATTTAACAACCAGAGAAACTGTTCCTATGAATTTAGCTGGAAACGTTGCTTTTGCGCTTTCTGTGCAAGACAATAATATTTACGGAATTAGCATTCAAAGTCAGGATAATACAAAAAGAACTATTGTGTTTAAGTTTAATATTGTTTCTAAACTTACAACTTCTATTCTTAGATTAAATGATGAAGATTCGGAAGCATTTACATACTTAAAATATCCGTATTTATACACAAATATTGGTAAAGATACAATACGTTCTTGTAATTTAACTGCAAATTCTAATTTTCAGTTTAAGCGTTCTGCATCTTTACCTATTAAAGTTTGCCAAAATGCAACTAGAGTTGTAATTTTAAACAAAGACGGAAGCATTAGTTGGTACAATTTTAATCAAGCGCAAGTTCTTGCGGATTGGTATTTAACCCGCGATGGAAACTGGTTTGAATTTTAGATTAGTATAATTTGCATGTCATTCCTGTGCTTGTGCGAAGCCTAGCGTTAGCGTCCACAGGAATCTATAAAAAGTAGATTGTCGGGTCAAGCCCGACAATGACACGTAAATTGAAAAATAATGTTTCTTAAAATCTATAGTTTATTGTATTCTTCATCGTTTACTGGTTCTAGCCATTCGTTAGAAAGATTTTCGCCAGGAACGCCAAATGCAAGATGACTAAACCAACTGTCTTTTTTTGCTCCGTGCCAATGTTTTACGTTTGCAGGAATTTCTACAACATCACCGGGTTTTAGGCTTTGTGCAGGTTTTCCCCACTCTTGATACCAACCTTCGCCAGAAACGCAGATTAAAATTTGTCCGCCGCCTTTTGTTGCTTTGTGAACGTGCCAGTTGTTTCGGCAAGCAGGTTCAAAAGTTACATTCGAAATTGCGATTGCATCTCCTTGTTTTGTAAGCGGATTCAAGTAAGACTGACCGATAAAATATTTTGCATAAGCATCGTTTGGTTTTCCAAGTCCAAAAAATCCGCCGTGATCTTCGTTAGACTTTGCGTTGTTGTCGTTTTCTTGCCAAACTTGTTTTGCAAGATTAAAAACTGCCCAAGCTTTTGGCCAACCTGCGTAAAAAGCAACGTGAGTTATAATTGCGGCAATTTCTTTTTGCGTAACTCCGTTTTTCTTTGCGTTTTCAAGATGAAATTTTAGCGAAGAATCCGTAATTCCTTGCGACATTAACGCTACAACTGTAATTATGCAACGAGTTTTTGTGCTGATTGCGTCTATATTCCAGTTTTCGCCAAAAAGAACGTCGTCGTTAAAGTGCGCAAAATCTGGAGCAAATGTTCCAAGTGCGGTTCTTCCTGCGGTTTGTGTAATTTTTTCTGCCATAGTTTCCTCCAAATATTTTCTTTTCTGTTTAAATGTAGCAAGTAATTCGTTGCAATGCAAATATTTTGTTTTTATAGTGTTTAATGCTTTTTAAGCATAAATATCAACTTTATTCGATAACTGCAATAGAACTTTAATTTACAATTTGTCGCTTATTGACTTTTTGTGTAATTTGTTGTATTTTATAGATATGGATAACTTTATACGAGCCCGCAGTGGCGAGCAAAAAGAATTCCGGATGAGTGAAATAAAAAATGCGGCAGACACACTTTTTAAGACAACGCCCTACTCTGAAATAACGCTTACAACAATTGCTTCAAAACTTGGTTGGTCGCGGGCTAATTTATATAAGTACGTTACAACAAAA
The DNA here is from genome assembly GCA_964547685.1 of uncultured Treponema sp. Lineage (GTDB taxonomy): Bacteria > Spirochaetota > Spirochaetia > Treponematales > Treponemataceae > Treponema_D. Next base: position 22,857 of record CAZJOU010000007.1, read on the forward strand.
GAAGAGATTTTTCTTGCAGTTTCGGAAGAAAAAATGGCGTCTTATTTTTCTGCACTAAATACAACTTTTTCCAAAAATGCAAATTTTTCTTTTGAACAAATTGCAGAATCGTGGGCAGAAATTTTAGAAAAAAAACAAGATTATTTACGTTATGTTTCTATTCTTTCTTCAATTATAGAAAAAAATGTTACAGTAGAACGTCTTGCAGAATTTAAGAAAAAATATTTTGATTCCGCTTTTCCGTTTTGTAAAAAACTTTCTGAAATATTAAACATTTCTGAACAAAGCGCGCAAAAAATTTTCTTAGATGTGCTTTTTTATGCAAGCGCAAGTGCTTCTAGTTGCGAAAAAAATCCACTTGTGCAAAAAGCCTTAAAGAAAATCAATATTCAACCTACACAAAAAGATTTTTTTGAAACATTAAAAGATTTTATTTTAATGGAACTAAATTGGAACAAAAAATAATTGGCTTTCTTCGACAAAAAACTCATTTGCAATCTATATAGATACTCGGGTCAAGCCCGAGTATGACACGCAAACTAGGCTTTAATTTTGGCTAAAATTTATAAATTTTGTTAATATATTCCGCAGCAGACTTTTTCCAGCTAAAATCTTGGCTCATTGCTTGAATTTGAAGTTTTTTTATTAGCTCTTTATTACTAAAAAACGATAAAGCCCATTTTACAGTTCCATAAATTGCATTTGGAGTTAAATCGTAAAACTTAAAACCAGTTCCGCTTTGTGTTTTTTCATCAAATTGAATTACTGTGTCGCTTAAACCGCCAGTGTTGTGAACGATTGGCAAAGTTCCGTAAATTTGCGAATAAATTTGATTTAATCCACAAGGTTCATACTTTGAAGGCATTAAAAAATAGTCTGAACCCGCTTCTATAAAATGGCTTATTTCTTCTGAATAACCGCCAAAATACGAAAAATTTGGAAGTTTTTGCGAAAGATTTTTTATTTCATTTTCGCACCAAGATTCGCCTGTTCCAGCAACAACAAACTGAACGTTAAAATCTTTGCACATTCTGTACATTGCACCGTAATTTGGTGCAAAAAGTTCGTTAATTCCTTTTTGTTCAACAAGACGACAAACAATTCCAACAACTGGAATCTCTGAATCAACTTTAAGGTTCATTCGTTTTTGAAGTGCTTGTTTATTTATTAATTTTTTTTCAAGAGAATTTTTTGAATATTTTTGCACAATATATTTATCTTTTTCTGGATTCCATTCCGAAAGATCTGCACCGTTTACAATTCCTTCAAAATCATTTTGGCGAACACGAATTAAACCGTCTAAGCCACAACCAAACTCTGGACCAGAAATTTCTTTTGCATAAGTTTTACTAACAGTTGTAATTTTATCTGCACAGCAAATTGCCGCTTTCATAAAATTAATTGCTCTGTATTGGTCAAAACCTGCAATGTTTTTATATTCGGCTGGAAGTCCTAAAAGCGGAAACGCTCTGTCGGAAAAAGTTCCTTGATAAGCCATATTGTGAATTGTAAAAACTGATTTTGTTTTTGGAAAATTAATTCGTTCAAAAAACTTTAAAAGAACTGGAACCATTGCGCTTGACCAATCGTTTGCGTGAATTATATCGGGAATCCAATCTAATTGTCGGCAAAGTTCAAAAGCAGCACGCGCAAGAACATTAAATCGTAGCGGATTATCCGCAAAAGAAGATTGAGCGTTTTCGCCGTAAATTCCGGAACGTCCAAAAAGTTTTTCGTAATCTACAAAATAGATTTTTACGTTTCCGCAATGCGAACTGTAAAAATCTACAACAATGTCTGAAAATCCAATATTCAAAAGAACAGATTTTTTTTCTAAAAAAAGTCCAATTCTATTAATGGCATAATAGCGAGGAATTATAATTTTTACGTCCTGCCCTGCTTCTACAAGTGCTTTAGAAAGAGCAGTAACCGCATCTGCAAGTCCGCCGGTTTTAGCAAACGGACTTGCTTCTGCAGAAACCATAAGGATTTTCAT
>CAZJOU010000008.1:0-24395 GCA_964547685.1 uncultured Treponema sp.
GACAATTTTTCTTTTCGGAGATTCCGAATCAAGTTCGGAATGACTTTTCCCAAAACCTATAATTTTTAAGACTAAATCTAAATTGTGAGGAACACATGGAAGTAAAAACAAAAGTAAATGGAGTTGTAAATGTTGAAGAAAAGCAACTTGTAACATTTCCAGAAGGACTTTTAGGATTCGAAAAATTTACTAAATTTGCATTAATTGATTCAGAATATGAACCATTTATTTGGCTTCAGTCAACAGAAGAAAGCAATCTTGCATTTTTAATGATTGACCCATTCTTAATTTGCCCAGAATACGAAGCCGACATTGATGATTCAACATTAAAAAGAATAGAAATTGAATCTGCGGAAGATATAATTATTATGACATTAGTTACAATTCCAAAAGATGGCTCTTCTATTACAGCAAATTTTTTAGGTCCGATTGTAATAAACAAAAAAAATCGAAAATGTCTTCAAGTTGTATTAAATGACAATCGCTGGACAACGAAATTTAATATCGTTGAAGCATTAAAAAAGAAGGGGGAATAAAATGCTTATTCTTTCCCGAAAAACAGACCAACAAATTAAAATTGGCGAAAACATTACAATTACAATTATTGACATAAAAGGCGACCAAGTAAAAATTGGCGTAGAAGCACCAAAAGAAGTAAAAGTTTTTAGACAAGAAGTTTTTAATGCAATTAAAAATGAAAATACTGCTGCGTCTATTGTAAATAATGATGCAGTTAGTGCTTTATCTAAAATTTTAAAAAAATAGTTTGTAAAAATAGGTTTGTAATATTGACTAAAAACCGCTGTTATTATATATTAATAACACGTCTTAAATGGTGCCTGTAGTTCAGCGGTAGAGCGCCAGATTGTGGATCTGGTTGTCGTGGGTTCGATCCCCACCAGGCACCCATCCAAAATGGAGTTGCGCCCGTAGCTCATCTGGATAGAGTTCCGGACTTCGAATCCGGCGGTAGCAGGTTCGAATCCTGTCGGACGCATAAAATTGGGCCATTAGCTCAGCTGGTAGAGCAACAGACTCTTAATCTGTGGGTCGCAAGTTCGATCCTTGCATGGCTCAAACAAAAATCATCGATTTTTATAACACTTTTGAACTTTTCAAAAGTGTTTTTTTTGTCTAAGTAGCTTTTGCTTGTTATAGATGTAACAAAAAAGTGTAGTAAAAATTGTTTAGCAAGTAATAACCTAATTTTCTTGACATTCTTTTAATATGTTAATATATTTACCAATGATAATTATTAAAGTTAAATAACAGTGATAAATAATTGTTTTAAGGAATGAAATATGGATTCAGAGCACATAAAAAAAATGATGGATTCATTTTATAAAGCTAAGCGAATTCTTGATTTGCGTCCGAAACTTCCAAAAGGAATTACATCTTCATATATCACAATTCTTGATGTTATTGAAGAATTGCATGAAAGCGGAAAAGAAGTAAAGGTAAGCGATATTGCAAATCAACTTCACCTGCCAGTTCCTGGAATTACACGAGCACTTTTAGAAATGGACAAAAAAGATTTGGTTTTAAAAAAACAAGACATAAACGACAAAAGAGTTGTTCATATTTTAACTACAAAAAAAGGAAGAAAGTTGCGTGAAAAATATGTTACACAATATTTTGGAGAACTTTCTAAAAAAATGTCAGATATTTCAAACGAGAAAATCGAAAAAATGGTTGTTATAATCGATAAAGTTGGAAAGGAGTTCGGAATATGAAAAATGAAATTGATATAGATTCCTACGTTAAGCATGGAAATGATAGTTACACAAAAGATTCTTTGTCAGATTTTACAAAAGGAAGCATTTCAAAAAAACTGATTCGCTTTATGATTCCAATTTTAGGTGCGCTTGTTTTGCAGGCTGCATACGGTGCTGTAGATTTGCTTGTCGTGGGGCATTTTGGAACAACAGCTGGTCTTTCTGGCGTTTCGACTGGAAGTCAAGTTTTAAATTTTGTAACTTTTGTTGTTACAGCTCTTTCAACTGGAATAACAGTTTTAATTGCGCGCTATCTTGGCGAAAAAACGAAAGAAAATATTCCACCACTTTTGGGAAGTGCGATTTTTATCTTCGGAATTATCTGCTTGGTTCTTTTTGTGGTAATGTTTTTGTTTGCACGTCCAATTGCAGTTGCAATGCAGGCTCCAGCAGAAGCTATTACCTTGACCGCAACTTACATAAAAATTTGTGGTGCTGGAATTTTCTTTATCATTGCGTATAACGTGCTTGCGGCAATTTTCCGCGGATTTGGTGATAGTAATTCTCCTCTTATTTTTGTGGCGGTTGCTTGCGTAGTTAATATTTTTGGTGATTTGCTTTTAGTCGCAGTTTTTCATATGAATGTTGCTGGTGCAGCAATTGCGACAGTTGTAGCGCAGGTCGTAAGTGTTGTTATTTCCATTATTATGTTAAAGAAAAAATATCCGTTTTTAAAACTATCAAAGAAAGATATTTCGCTTAATAAACAAGCTTCGCGCTTTTTAAAAGTCGGTATTCCGCTTTCGCTTCAAGAACTTTTAACGCAATTTTCATTTCTTGCAGTGTGTGCGTTTGTAAATCGTCTTGGGCTTTACGCTTCTTCTGGTTACGGAGTTGCTTGCAAGATTGTGAATTTTACAATGCTTGTTCCAAGTTCTTTAATGCAGTCGCTTGCGTCGTTCATTTCGCAGAATGTTGGAGCGGGAAATGAAAAGCGTGCAAAAAAAGCAATGCTTACTGGAATGGCGTTCGGTGTTTCTATCGGAGTTGTAGTTTTTATTCTTGTGCTTTTTAAGGGTGATTTGCTGACTTCAATTTTTACACCAGACAAAGCAGTTATTGCTGAAGGATTTGCATACTTGCGCGGATTTGCGGCAGAAACAATTGTTACTTCGGTTCTATTTTCTCTTGTCGGATATTTTAATGGGCACACGCGCACTTTTTGGGTTATGATTCAAGGACTTTTGCAAACGCTTATTGTTCGCCTTCCAATGTCGTATTTTATGAGCGTTCAACCAAATGCAAACCTAACAATGATTGGACTTGCTTCGCCAACAGCAACTGTTTTTGGAATTATATTAAACTTAATTTACTTTATTTATTTGAATAAAAAAGAAGCTATAACAGAGGTTGCATGCAACCAGTAAGATAAAATTTCTTACAGTCTTAACTGTGTGTAGCAAAATCTTTAGCAAGTAATATTAATTGGAATCGGTGGTAAAGGCGTTTCTTGTAGCAAATTATTTGCAGCATAAATAAACATCGACTGTAACACTTTATATAAACGGTCTGCAATTTCATTTTGTTCATATACATCGTCTTCATCAAGAATTGCAACAACAATATAACTAATTCCAATGTTTGCTAAAAGTTTTTTATCTTCATTTTCAATATTGATATTTAAATGTAATTCACATTGAAGATTTTTTCCTTGTATAGTATTTGGCATAAGATTAAGTCTGTTCATATTTATATGCAGATTTTGAGTTGGCTTAAGCTGATTTATCGAAATACTTTTATCTTTTAATAAAACTGTGCTAATTTTCATAATTTTTCCTTTACATTGCATATTCAATTGTAGATGATTCAATATTTTCTGTATAGATATTAAATGGCGTTTCTATACAAATAGATTCTGGATTATATGTCTGATTTTTTTGCGTAACCATAGTAATTTCATTATATATTTCGGGTTTTTCTTTTAGTTTTTTTAAGATAGCAGTATATGCAATTTTGTACGATTCTTTTAAATTATAATTTACTAAACCAACATAAGAAAGCCATGGAAAAATACCTAGTAGGCTTATCAAACTGGCGGCTGCTGCAGAAGGCGTTTTAGATTGATTTTTCCATTTAGAAAGCGTTTTTGGCGGTAAAAAAAGACTACGTTCTATTTCAACAAAAGAAAAATCCTTTTCCAATTGTTTTAAAGTTTCTGAAACACTATTGCTTCTTGCAATTTCTGTTGCCTTTTTTATAACAAGTTCGTTTTCTTTTTCAAAATTTAGTTCCAATTCTGCTCCACAAGAAGAACATTTATAATAATTTATTTTAGCCAAAACATTTTGTAAATTGTAAGAAACCTTAAAATTTTTTTCTTTTTTGTGCAAAGTATTTTTTGCATTACATATAGGACATATGTTCATTTTTTTTCCTCCAAAAGTTTTGATAAAATCATTTCACCTAATGATATTGTTTCTCCAGAATTATCTGGGTGAAAAGATTTTATAAACCAGCCATCAGAAGTTTTTATAAAGCAAAAAGCAATATATAAATCCCAAAAATTTAAGTTTATTTTATAACTGTCAACAAGAGGATATTCTCCTTTGACGCCATTTCTAAATTTACTTGTATTTACATAATAAAAATCTTGTTCTTCGTGCTGTGCAAGAAAGTCTAAAATTTCTTTTTTGCCATTAAGTCTTAATGGTGAATTTTTTGCACTTTCTTTAGCACCAATATCAATCATAATTTTTTCTTGATGATATTTACAATCATTTAGAAAATCATTTAATGAATATGCTGTTTTGCTTAGCCTAACTCCTTTATTTTTAATATTTGTCAAATAAATCCCCTTCGCCTAATAGTGATTATTGTGGCATCTTTGTTTTTTGTCAATATATTTTTATCCCTAGGGGATAAAAATACGAGTGTTTTCATTTTTGTGGAAATAAAAATGTCTATAATATATATATCGTTTAAAAATTGAAAATTCGGAAATGAAATGAGGAAAAATTTGTATTTTGTGTAGAAACTCTTAGAAACTGTATTAATGTATAATACTTAAAAATTTATTTTAAATATTTTTTACACACACTTTTTATGGCTTCGTTTTGTGCTACAGAAATTTCGTTGATTATATTTTCAATAAGGGCTTTATTTTCTTCAGTTTGATTAAGATTTGGTACAAATAATTGAAAAGGTTTTATTTTTAATGCTTGTGCAATTTTTGAAATAGTTTCAGCAGAAGGCCATTTGTTGCCTCTTTCAATATCACTTAAAAAAGGAATTGAAATTCCAGCTTCAAAAGCTAAGTCTGCCTGAGATATGTTTCTTGTTTCTCTGAATTTTTTAATATTTTGAGCAAGTGTCTGCCTAATAGAATTATCAGTCATAAGTAATCCTTTTAGATAATTCATATTAACTAAAAGATTGATTATCTAACAAACATCAATTAGAATATGTTTAATAATGCTTTTAGATAATTTGTATTTTTGTTATTTTTCTTGCAAAAATTACTAGGGGAAGAAGTTATGAAAAAATCAATGAAATCATTATTTGCGATTCTTGCTAGCACCTTATTTTTTATGTTTGTTGGTTGTGATACAGAAGTTTTGGATTCAAAGGATTCTATTCCACCTAACGAAGTTAAAAATTTAACTGCTATAAATCTTGATGGTGGTATTAGACTAACTTGGATAGATCCAACTGATGATGATTTCGAAAAAGTTAAGATTTCATATTCGACTTATACTGGAGCAGGTGTTAGAGCTTCTTCTAATGTTATAGACACACTTATTATAGAAAAAGGAATTCAAACTTGCGATATTATAAATTTAACAAATTGGCACCTATATACTTTTACAGTGCAAACTGTAGATAAAAATGGGAATACTTCTAGTGGCATTAGTATATCGGATGGACCTTATGATATTACTATGAATATTTCTCTAGTTCCAAATACAACAGATGAAACAAATCAAGATGTTATTATAAATGTTATTGCTGAATCAAATGGAAAATCTATAGCAATTGAAATTTCTAGTGTGAAATACGCAACTGGCGAGCAAGAACTTTCTTATTTTGCTGATAGCGGAATCGAAGTTGTTCCAGATGATAATGGTGAATATAATTTTACAGTAAGTGAAAATGATACATATACGGTTTATGTCTTGGATACAGAAGGCCGTGACGAAGTTAAAACTATTGATGTTAGCAATATAGATAAAATATTACCGGTAGGCATTTCTGATTTTTCTTCATACTACAGTTATATAAATCAAAAAATAGTACTCAGTTGGAATACAACAGATACTGACATTGATTATTATCTTTTGAACTGTGTTGTTACACTTGATGAAAATGTTTCTACAGTTATACAAAATACCCAGATTTTAGAAACTTCTTATGAAATAAACAATATAGAATCGGCAACTGGAATATACACTATTACAGTAAAAGCTGTTGATAAAGCAGGAAATATAGGCGAAGAAACTACTTTAAATGTAACAACAGAAAAAATGCCATATATAACGAATATTGAATTAGACCGAAATCATATTGCATATAATGATACGAACAAAGATATCAATGTAACAATTTTCGGTGAAGATTTTGATTTAATTTCTAACCAAGAAGATAAAACGGTAAAAGTTCAATTAGTTGACGGTTCAAATATTACAAATTATATAGCGACAGTTGATGTCGAAAATAATAGTGCAACTGCAACAATTACTGCACCTACTTTAAGTAGTGCTACAACAGACGGAACTGACTATACAGTTCGTGTAAAAATTTGTGGAACAATTGATATAGAAAATACCGCAAATTTGAATATATCTGCAGCTGCAACTGTAACTTCAATTTCTTTAAGTACAAGTCAGATTTCTGTAAACGATGTAACAAGTAGTACTACAACAACGGCGACTGTTGTAGGAACCAATTTAGATGTTGCAGACACAATAACAATACAACTTTACGATAGTACAAATACCGCTTACGGAAGTGCTATAACAGTAGACACAAGTAATTTTATCGCCCACGAAATAAGTTTTATACAAGATATAGAAGTTCCAACTACAAATGATATATACACGTTAGAAGTATTCTTTGGTGATACTGCACAAAGCACAACAGCGGCATTACAAGTTTACGGAAAACCTGCATTTACTTCATTTATAATTCCACCTGCAGGAATAAGTAAAGAAGATACTACAGTAACGGCAATTGTAGTAGGAAAGAACTTTACTGCACCAGATGTAACAAGTAGTTCTTTCTCTTTAAGTTGTAAGACATCTTCTAGTAAAAGCGTTTCTACAATTACAAGCAATTCTACAATAACAATTATAAGTGACAGTAAACTTTCAGTAACGCTTACGATTCCAGGAACAGCGGATAAGTATGTGGTATCGATTAAAAGTGGAAGCAATTCGCTTTCAGGAACTTTCACAGTAAAAGATTACAGTTCATATACTGTTGGAAACATAATTCTAGCAGATGGAAGCGTTGTAAGCGGAGATTCTTCTTATACAGAAATAAATACTTCTAACCCACCAGTTGCGGTAGTTGCAGATTTTAATGACAATGGCGTGGCACTTGGCGTTGGTTTACATTGTTCTAGTAGTTCTTTGACGTGGGTATCAAGTGGTACAACAGGCTACATAACAAAGTTTACAGATATTGTCTGCACTCCAATCACAACTGGTTCTGGCGCTGCAAGTACAGCCACATTTACAGGCGACACAGACGGTAGCGATAACTGGGATGTAATTTGTTCTGTAGACCCAATAGGAAGTGCAGACGCAGAAACAAACTATCCAGCGTTTTACTGGGCAAATACTTATGGCTCAACGTATTCAAGTTATCTTGGCGGAGTTACAGATGGTTGGTACATGCCAAGCATTGCAGAACTTTGCTACATTTACAGAAATCTTACAACGATAAACTCAACATTTAGTGTAATTTATAACTTGAATTCTAGTTATGCTGATAGCAGTCTTGGTACAAGTTGGTTTTGGTCTTCTAGTCAGGAGTATTACAGTGATGACTTCGTCTGGTACGTTCGCTTCAAGCAGGGGTCCGTGCTCTACTTCCGCAAGTACTCTAGTTGTAGTGTCTTAGTTGTTCGTACTTTTTAGTTTGCGAAGTAAAATGTAAGTGATAAAATATATTAAGTATGGAATATACGGAAAATCTTATCCTAGAAACTCCTGAAATACCAACTGGAGTAAGAGATGCAATAAACAAAAATAATCTTGCCATATTTATTGGTGCAGGAGTTTCTCGCTTGCTTGGTTGCAAAGATTGGCATACTTTAGCAGAAGACTTAATGAAAGTCTGCTATGAAGAACATTGTTTGAATTTTAATGAATATGATATACTCTCGAAGGAAACTGACAACAAAAAACTTATAAGCATTTCTTTTCAATTGTTGGAGAAAAATAATAAAATAAAACTTTTTTACAAAAAGTTAAGAAAATCTTTGAAATCATCTAAAGAAAAAATTAAAAACAATTGTATTTTTGAAAAAATCCGTAAGATGGGAACAATGTTTATTACAACAAATGCTGATATATGTTTTGATAATGTTTGGGGAAAAGACAGCCCTAATATCGTGTATGATTTTAGTAAAAATATTCAGCCAGAAAATTATCGACTATATCATATTCATGGCAGTATTTCTCACCCAAAATCTCTTGTTTTTACTGCTGAACAATATCTAAGGCGCTATCAAAATGATAACTTTAAAAAATTTCTGCGAGAATTGTTTGAAAAGTATGTTGTTTTGTTTATTGGATATGGATTGTCGGAATTTGAACTTTTGGATTTTTTGATGTTAAAATCAGAAGAATCAAATCATAAACAAGCACCAAAACATTTTGTGTTAATGCCATATTTTTCGTATGAAAGAAAAATTGCAGAATATTACAATCTTTATTTTCAGAATCTTAATATTCAAACTATTCCTTTTGCAAAAGATACTAATGGATTTGACCAATTGTTTAATATTATCGATGCATGGGAAAAGCAAATTCACGATACAACTTTTCTAGTGACAAATACAATTGGCGATTTAGAAAAAATTATTCAGAGCAAAAATTTTAATAAAATTAATATTGATAAGATTTTTAAACTTATAGAATCTAATGTTGTTTTTAATAAATTTATTGAATTATGTGGAAAATACACATATACAACAAATGTTTTTATAGAATCATTATATGACAGAGGTTATTTTTCTCCTGAAAAAAATATTGCCCCTATAGAATTAAAAGAAAGTTCTGGTAGATACAGAGTTCCTGATTGGAATATGATGGAATTCCTAAAAGCTTATCTTGAGTATGTAAAAGAAACAGATAACAAAGAAAACTTTGATTTATTCAAAAAAATAGTTCTTGAAAATATAGAAAATATTAGTTCGTCAAGAATTGATAACTTCAGAACGGACGCTTCATTGGTGGAATTTATTTTTTCTTTTGATGAAGAAGATATAACAAATGATTGTATCAAGTTTCTTAAATATGCATTGCAAACAAAATGGAATAAATATCTTATTTCTGATATTGCAGAAAAAAAAATCTTTCCAAGACTTATTGATTTTAATGATACAAATAAAATAACAAAAATAATTTCGATATTATTTTCATTTGATTATATAGATAAATATAAAATACAATCGCTTATTGAATCATTCTTCTTAAAAAAAATAATTGAAGAATTTTTTGTAAAACTGTATGAAAAAATTGGTTTAAAACTTGTTAATATATTTGAAACATTAATTTCAAGATTAAAACCAGAATTATTAATTTTTACTAAATTTGATGCTTCAAAAAAGTCATTTCCAGAAGTTGATGATACAAATTATCCTCAGACTCTAGTAAATTGTTATTTATGGCTAGTCTTACAGCAGTCAGATTCTCAAAATTTTTTACAACAACGAAATCATAAAGAAAATAAGACCTTAAAATTTGTTATAGAATCAATGCTTAATAATTTTGATAGTAATGGTAAATATTCAACAAAAAGTACTGATATATATTATACATCTGATTTTTATGAAGTTGATGCACAAAGCGATGATATTGTACTTGATTCTGTTCAAAATATTATTAATTTTATTGAAACATGTTCTAATACAAATATATCTCTAATAGAGTCAATCGCAAGAAAATTACATAATGCTGTTTTAGAAAATCCAAATCTTTTAATAAATAATTTAGATAAATTTATTAATGTTCCATTTGTGTATATTCATCAAATTCTTTCTGCTTATGTTTCTATAATTAGGGAAGAAAAAAAAATTGATTCTAAACCTATCTTGCCATTTATAAACAATATTATTCAGCGTTCAGAACTTTGGAAAAACAAGCAAGGAGCTAAAGCCTTTAATTATAAGTTATGGACTATAAATGATATTAGCGAATTTGTTTCACAGTATTGTTTAAGACATCAAAACATATCCATAAGTGATTATATGCTTTTGAACTCATTTATTACTAAAATATATGAAAACTTAAATGAAGATAAAAAGCAAATACAAGGCTATATGTCATATATGTTAAATTCAGAAAATGGAAAATGTTCAGAAGCCCTGTTACACTTGTATTTCTCCGCATTATCAAATACCTATGAAGATATTGCTCAAAAAATTCAAAATATTTTTAGAAAAGAACTTCACCTAAAAAAGAAACAGACTTTATTTACCGCATTAAGTGTATATTACGCTGGAATTTATTACAAAAATAAAGATTTTGCTATTTCAATATATTCGGAATTGTTTAATTTAAAAGATAAGTTTATAAGAGATGCCGTTTTGGAAGGGTATTTATATACACCTTATACAACTATGTCGAAAGACTATTATTTGTTTTTGACAGAAAATAAATTTTTTGATGAAATAATAGAATATGTAGTTAATAATGAGCAATGGTGTGCTTTTATTGCTAGGATTGCATGTGCAGTTTATTTAGAAGATGTAGAAAAGTTAGAAAATCCAGATTCTTTATTAGTAAAAATTATTGGAACAAATCATATTAATTATATAGGAGCAATAACTAGTTATTTCTTTAATATAAGAAAGAAAAATTTTTCAGATGATAAAATAATAAAGATTGAAAAAATATGGACAAAAATTTGCGAACAACTAAAACCTTATGAAAATAATTCTGAATATAATGAATATATTGTTGATTTGCTTGAATTTGTTAGTTTAATGCCAATTATAGATGAACAAATAATGAAAAATATTGAGTTTTCAATAAGATGGATTTATCCAGGTCGCATAGAATATTATTTACTTGATGATTTGTTAAGATTGTATGATTCTGAAGAAAATCAAAAATATGTAGAAACTATAATAGAACTTTTTGCAGAAAAAGAGATCTTTTTTTATGATTATAATGAAAAACTTACTAGTCTTTTTACAAAAATATATGAAAATAATAAAGATAAAGCGATTATGTTGTGTAATTTATATATACAAGGAGGAAATTCAAAATATATGGAATTATTGAATAAATTAAGAAAAGAAGATTCAACCTAGCCAAGTTTTTAGATTTATATAAGCAAATAGAATCATCTTTAAATTCTTTACAAACGCCTTTAAAATGTTTTCCATTTTGCTTAACGTTAATAAATAATAATTTACAGAGAATGAAATTTTAGAATATTTTTATTGACGTCCTATTCAATAGGGTGTATATTTAAATTATGACAAGAGAATTTATCATCACAAAAGAATTTGACAACACTTGGAAAAAACTTGGTTTAGGCGATGACGAATTAAGCGAACTTGAAATTTTTCTTTGCAAGAATCCTAATGCGGGTGATGTGATGGAAGGCACTGGAGGAGTGCGAAAATTACGTTGGGCTTTGGAAGGACAAGGAAAAAGTGGTGGTGCAAGAATTATTTATCTTGATATAGTTTTTGCAAAACATATTTATTTGATTACAGCGTTTCAGAAAAATGAAAAAGCCAATTTGAGCAAGCTAGAACGCAATGAAATGAAAACGATTGTTACTGCAATCAAAAAAGCAGAAAAGGAGGCTCAGAATGACGGAAAATAAAACATTTGATAGCATTATGAAAGGGCTTTCAGAAAGTCTTGATTACGCAAAAGGCAACACTTCAAAAGCAAGAAAAATGAGCGTTACTGTTGCTGATTTACCAACTTACCATGATAAAGAAATAAAACAAATCCGAGAAGATTTGAATTTAACTCAAAAAAATTTTGCTTTTGTACTTGGTGTTTCCCCAAAAACAGTTGAAGCTTGGGAATCTGGTAGAAATGTTCCTCAAGGAACATCGCAAAGATTTTTGCAAATGCTTCATGTTGGCGGAAAAAAATTATTGCAAGATTACAAAGTTATTACGGTGACTCAATAATGTACGAATCGTTTGTCAACGAAGTGCAATCGGTAATTTATATAGTTCGCTTCTCTTCTGCTTCGCTCGCTCTTAAATAAAACGGACCGTCGTAATCATTTAGCGGTTTTTTGTCGTTTGCGATTTTCTGTTCGGTCATTTTTAAAAGGATTTCGCCGGAATTAATGTTAAAATCGACACAAATTATTTTTTTTGCCCCAATCGCACTTTGCGTTCCGTCCGCTTTTAGTTGCTCTTCTAGAAGTTTTGCTCCGCTTCCGCAAAGTAAAATGGTTTCTTCGCTACCGCCACGCGTATTTAAAAAATCCGTAATTTCTTCTAAAGTGTAGTCGCTATCCTTTAAAATTTCGCTACCTTCTAAAAAAGCCTTTACATAAAATCTGTCTTTTTTTGCGTCAATTACGCTTAAAAGTAAAAATGGTAACGTTTTGTAGTTTTCTGCAAAAACGTCTAAGCTATCAACTGCGTAAAGTGGGGCAGAAGAAAACATTTCTATTGCTTTTGCAGCCGAAAAACCTAATCGTAAACCTGTAAAAGACCCCGGACCATTAGAAACACAAATATAATTTAGCTCAGAAACAGAACAATCAACCTTTTCTAAAACATATTGAATTGCAGGAAGCAAAGTTTCTGACTGTTTCATTCCAATGTCAAAAATTGCGCTAACAATGTGGTCATCTTTTTTTGCAGAAATTGTTATTTTAGAAATTGCAGTGTCAATGGCAAGTCCGTTCATTTTATTTCTCCATAAGGCCAATTTTCTATTGTAATTGTGCGGGAACCGTTTTCATTTGGAATTATTTTTAAGACAATAGTTTTTTTCGGAAGTTCTTCCATAATTTTTTCGCTCCATTCAATTATAGAAACTCCTTCGCCGTAAAGCATATCGTCTGCGCCTAAGTTTGTAAAATCTTCTGCTCCGTCAAGGCGATAAACGTCCATGTGATACAAAGGCATTTTACCTTCGTATTCGCTAATAAGACAAAAAGTAGGGCTTGTAATTGTGTCTTTTACGCCAAGAGCTTTTGCAATTCCCTTTGTTATTGTTGTTTTTCCTGCGGCTAAAGTTCCTTGCATTGCAATTATGTCGCCTTTTTTTAAAAGTGAACCAATTTTTTCGCCAAGAGCAATAGTTTCTTCAGCAGAATTTGTTGTAAAAGTTATCACGGCAGTTTTCCTTCTGAATCTTGAATAAGAATATATTCCTTTAATGCTTTTTTTATTGGAAGAATAGGATAATTTACAGGCTTTAAAAACTGAATGTCTACAGATTTCTTTCCTAAAGGATCAGTTTCTATCCAAAAATCAATGTCTGTTTCAATAGTTTGACCTGGAATTTCTACATCGGCAGTTCCAGAAAATTTCCTTCGGTAATAAATGTAGCCTTCTTCGCGAAAAAGGTTTTTTAAGCCCAAAATTTTCATAATTTTATATTTTAATTATAACCGTATACTTTAGCAAGAATTTTATTTTGAATCTCTGTAGAAATATTTAAAAAATGAATGTGAATATTAAAAAGTCCTTGTGTTAAAGATTTTCGTGTTTTTACAATTTTTCCTACAATCTCTGCATTTTCGTTATTCAATGGAAATTCTATGTAAGTAAGTTGACCTTCTTTTATTGGTAACGTTGTAGAAATGCAACAACCGCCACCAGAAATATTTGTAAGCATACATTCAAACTTTTGTTCAGTTGGAGTATAAATTTTTTCGTTTCGTTTATTTGTTTCGGTTTTTACAGATGCGATTTTGCATTTTTCGTTTACGTTCATTCGCTTAAAATGTCGTTGTTGTTTTGTTATAAGCTCGCTTGAATGAGAAACGTACATTAAAAAATTGTTTTCTTCTTTTTCGTACCTAAGAACGCGCGAAATAAAAGCGTAGCGCATTCCTGTTTCAGAAATGAATGTAAAAGCAACTTTTGCAAGATTTTCTGGTTTTTCGTTAGAATTGTAAAATTCTTCTGTTATTTTAATTATAAGAAAATCTTTGTCATTTTTATAAACTGAAAAATGTTTTTTGCTTCCGTCTGGAAAAACTTCGCTTATGTACATATCTTTTGTAAGCGACTTTGTAGAAGAAATTTCTACAGAGGCAGCAAAAATGCGTTCCAACCTAAATTTTAGCCTAAACATAAGATTTATATCTTGTGGTTGACCGTTTTTATTTTCTTCGTAATATTTAGAAAAATATTGATCTAGCGTACTTATGTTTTTTACCGCATAAATAATATTAGGAATTTTGTAAAGGCGGCAAATTTTCCATAAAAAAGATTCTTCTTCTGGTTTTAATTTGTATTTTTCAGAAAAACTTAAAATATCTTTTTTTTGCGTTATACGTTTTTTTTGCGCTTCTATCCATTCTGGAGTTTCTTCGCGCTTTTTTTGCTTTTTTAAGAAAATAAAAATTAGCGCAAGAATTGCTATTACAATTAAAGCAACTAGCAAAATTACGTAAACTATGGGATTCATTCTTGCGGCTAAAGGTGAACCGCCTGCTTGGAAATCTAAATTCATGCTAAACCTTCCAAAGCATTTGATATTGCAATAAGTCGCGGACAAATTTCGTATTCAGCAAGGTCGCCTACGCTTACAGTATCGTTATTTTTTAGCGCGTTTTCAAAATCTAGTAAAACTGGCGAAAATTCCTTAAAAAATTCAGAAAAAGGTTTGTTATCAATTTTTACTTCCGTATAATCCTGAAAAAGCGACGCAAGCGTTGCAACATGGCAAAATTCATCAATGCTATCTGCTAAAGTTTTAATAGAATTGTTTGCTTCTTTTTCTTTTCCGCTTTGAAGAGCAACTGGAATTTGTTCAAGTCGTTCTGAAAGTTGCTTAAAAAGGGTAGAAAGGTGCAAAAAAGCATCTTTTATATTTTGATGAGTTACAACGCTAAATTCAAATTTCATATTTTCGTTTAAAGGTTTTGCGCTATATTCATCAAATTTTTCCGCAGTTACTAAATTTCCGTTTATTTTTATTTCTATAACAGCAGCGTCATTTTGTTCGCAAGTTTGTTCAAAAGATTTAAAAACGTCGCCCACTGTTTTTTCTGTATCCAAAGAAATATCAATTTTTTCGTCATTAACATAAAATTCCATATTTTATTTTCCCGCCTTAATTGTTGTTGTTTCCTCTGTTAGAAAAATTCTTTATTGTTGTTTGTTGCGATTCAAGGCTGTTTAATGCGCCTTCCATTTGTCCATATTTATTTTTTAATTCTGCTTCTTTGTCGTTCATTTGCGTTTCCAATTTGGAAATTTTTTGTTCAGACGCTTTTATCCTAGAATCCAAAGCCGAAGTTTTTAGCGCAAAGATTCCACCAGATTGAACATAAGCAGTAAGTTGCTTGTCTAAACGAACTCCAATTCCAGAATCAATAATTAAATCTCCGTCAGAATCGTAACCAAATATATTTTTTACATCATCAAGATTTTTTTCTAATTCGGAATCAAGTTTTTTTTCATCAATTTCAAGGTAGCCACGAAGTTTGCTTGGAGTGTAACCAGAATAAGTTGACGCATTTGTTGCAATTCCAATTTGCGAAAGCATTGTAATTTTAGAATCTTCTGAAAACTTGTAATTTGCAGAAGTTGCCGCTTGCATAGAAGCCTTTAGACTAGAAAGCGAAGAATCTGTTGTAAACATTCCAAGTTTTTCTTGTTCTTCTTTTTTTTCATCGCTAGAAAGATAGTCAAGTTCTTCTATAATTTCTGGTTTATTTTGCGAAAGAATATTTATTTCTGCCATTGCTTGATTATATTTTCCAACAAAAGTAATAAGCGCTTCTTTTGCAGATTCTGTGTCTGGTTTTACAGAAATTGTTGCAGTTTTATCTGTCTTATCTAAAACATTTAGTGTAATTTCTGGAATTACATCGTCAATTGTATTTGTTGGGCGACGAATTGTAATTCCTTCATATTTGATTATTGCGTCATCTGCATTAGAAATTGCATGTTGAGCAATAAAACCACGATTTTCGTCTGGATTAAACGCAGAAACGCTAGAAACGGAAAGTGTAACTCCAGTGTTTCTGTTTCTAAGAATTATAGAATCAATATTTTTATAGTCTTTAATTGGAATATCAATTTTAGTTTCTGTTTTAGAAAGTAGGTTAGGAGTTGAAATTTGTTTTTCGCTTCCGTCTTTTAGTTTTACAAAAAGAACGTCGTTTGTAGAAATTGATTCTAGCGGTTCTGGCTTTTTTACAGGTTCAGCAGGAAGATTTGCGTCTACTGGAGCATTTGTAATTGTTACGTCCTTAAAAGATGCGCTTCCAGAATCTGGAAGAACTGGTTTTGATTCTTGTTTGTTTAAGTCTATTGTAATATCTTTTACGTCTTCTTTTGTAATTGTAAATTGAATGTGAGCGTTTGTCTGTTCTAAAACAGAATCTGGAACAGAAAGCGAATATCCGCTTCTTGGCGGAACAATTACTTTTTCCCCAGACATTTTAATGTTATTTGCAGAAATTTGTGGCATTCGTTCTTGTTCAGTTTGGTCCGCTTGTGCTTGAACTGCTCTGTAATCATTTCGGTTTGTCCCAAATTCAATAGTTTTTGGTTTAACTCTAACAATCATTCCGCTAGATTCTGCAAAAGTTTTTGCGTCATCTTCAAAAGAAAGTTTGTTTTCTGCTCCAGTTTTTTGCGATTCAATAGAAAGTGTTTTTTTGCCTTTAGAAGCGCCAATTACTCGCGTTTTTAAAAGGTCGCCACCACGACGGTTTAACGCATTAGAAAAATCTTGCAAAGAACCGCCTTTCCAGCGCATAGTAACGCTTTTGTCGTTAATTTTATATGTGTACGTTCCCGCAGGAACTTTAGTGTCGGCATCAAGCTCTGATGTAAGAAATCTATCGGCAGTTGCCGGTTGAATTACATCAATTTTAAAAGATTCGTAAGCGGCTTTTCTAGTTGCTTCCGCTGTTATTGCGTATTCTTCTGTAGAAGAAGTTATTTTATTGTTAAATGGATTATCAAAAGAGTACAAACTTTTTACGCTGTCTCTAAGAGAAGTCATTTTTCTGTTAACAGAGCGCCAGGCGTCTTGCTGTGCCTTATACGAATCAAGCGTTTTCTGCTCCCTTGTAAGCGGAATACGCTCAATTTGCATAAGTTTTTCCACAGTTTCATTTGTGTTATACTGATTAGTAACACCTGGTATGTTAATTCCTGCCATAATGAATGTGCCTGAAGATAAATTAAAACTTAAACAATTTTGTCAAAAAGAACACCAATGGCTTTTCTGAGTCTAATTTTTAAGTTCTGAATTTCTTCAGAAGGTATCTCCTTTACGACCTGCTCTGTACTTGGATCTACAACTTTTACGACAACACTACCAAGCTCTTTATTAACATTGAACTGTAGTTTCCTGCCCATAACTAAGTCGGACATATTTTGCAGTTGTTGTGCATCTGCTTTTATTTCCGCCATATTTTGAACAAGATTGTCAACAACTTCTGAACCGGTTGGGGTTTTCAGAACGTTTACAGTGCCTGCTCTTACTGCTGATGTTTTTGTCGGAGTAACAGCACCGCTGTTTAGATTCAGGCCTTCCATGGCCAACGTCTGCCCCAATGAACTAATAGTATTCATAAGGCTTCCTCCTTGAATAAAAAGAAATGGGAGAGGGGCGCACCCCTCCCATTCACGTTTAATTGTCAAAAGATGACATCCAGCATTCTTTTAACAATAGGTTTTTAGCTCAACAAGGCAAGAACATTCTGTGACTGAGCGTTAGCCTGAGAAAGCATTGCAGTACCAGATTGTGTGAGAATCTGATTTTTAGTGTACTGAACAATTTCAGAAGCCATATCTGTATCACGAATGCGCGATTCTGCAGACTGAGTGTTTTCAGCAGCAATATCAACGCCTTTTTTTGCCATTTCAAAACGGTTCTGATAAGCGCCAAGATCTGCACGCTGTTTTGTTACATTTGTTAAAGCTGCATCAACTGCACCCAAAGTAGCGTTTGCTGCTTCTGGATCGCTAATTGTAACGGCTTCTTCAGAACCCTGAGCTCCACGAAGTCCAAGTGCTTGCGCAGTCATTGTTCCAATAAAAACGCGAGCGCTCTGATCCATGTTTGCTCCAATCTGGAACTGCATTACTTCATTAGATTCAGAAGCAAAACGTCCAGTAAGCATATTCATACCATTGAACTGAGCTTGGCTAGCAATTCTGTCAACTTCGGCAACAAGTTGCGAAACTTCTACTTGAATCTGCATTCTGTCTTCATCGCTGTAGATTCCGTTTGCAGACTGAACAGCAAGTTCGCGAACACGCTGAAGAATATCAGTTGTTTCTGTAAGATATCCTTCTGTTGTCTGAATGAAAGAAACACCGTTTTCAATGTTTCGGCTAGCCTGATTCAAACCGCGAATCTGTGAACGCATTTTTTCAGAAACTGCAAGTCCTGAAGCATCGTCGCCAGCGCGGTTGATTCTTTCACCTGAAGAGAGTTTTTCGATGTTTTTCATGATACCGTCATTAGAAATGCCAAGTACACGATCTGCATACAAAGAACTCATGTTGTGATTAATAATCATATTTGTGCCCTCCATGTCTATTAATCCGAAACTTCATGTTTCGTATTCTGCCTGGTGCGGGCTGAAAAGGATTTGCGCCTTCCTATTTCAGTTTCAGACCCTTACAGCAGAAACAGTAAGTTTGTTTCCACACCCACTGTTTCTGCCGCCACTTTGGCAACATGAAAAAGCACATTTTCAAAGAACTAAAGCGTTTCTGAAAACACGCCAAAATAGTGCATAATTACTGTACGATTATTTATTATAGCATAAGTTTAAGAGAAGGGTAGAAAAAAATTACCGTACAATTTGTGTATGGGATAAAATCCCATACACAATTATATTACACTATCTAAGTAAAGACAAGACATTCTGTGACTGGTTATTAGCCTGAGCAAGCATTGCTGTTCCTGCTTGCTGAAGTACAGAATTCTTTGTGAACTCTACCATTTCGCGGGCCATGTCTGTATCACGAATGCGTGATTCAGAAGCCTGAAGGTTTTCTGCAGAAATATCAAGTCCGCGAACTGCATATTCCATGCGGTTCTGGTAAGCGCCAAGGTCTGCGCGCTGTTTGTTGATTTTCTTAAGACCTTCATCGATAGTTCCGATTGCACGGTTGGCATCTTCCGGTGTAGCAAGTGAAAGTTTTGCTTCTGTGCCGATTTCTCGGATTCCCAATGCTGTAGCAGACATTGTTCCGATGTAAACCTGCATTCTCTGATCCATGTTTGAACCGATATGGAACCACATAGAACCAGTTACAACATTTTCACCTGTAGGCTGAGCAAAGCGACCTGTAAGCATATTCATACCATTGAACTGAGCAGAAGAAGCAATTCTGTCTACTTCAGAAACAAGAGCAGAAATTTCAACCTGAATTTGCATACGATCTTCATCGCTGTAAATTCCGTTAGATGACTGAACAGCCAATTCACGAATTCGCTGCATAATATCTGTAGTTTCCTGCAAATATCCTTCAGTTGTCTGAATAAAGCTAATGCCGTTAGAAGCGTTCTGTGAAGCTTGATTTAAGCCACGAATTTGTGAACGCATTTTTTCTGAAACTGCAAGTCCAGAAGCATCATCACCTGCGCGGTTGATTCTTTCGCCGGAAGAAAGTTTCTCCATATCTTTAGAAAGACCGAGTCCTGTAACTCCCAGCTGACGATTGGCATACAATGCCGACATGTTGTGGTTGATAACCATAGTTTGTTCCTCCTTGGAATCTTTAAGGACAACATCCTTGCTGTCCTGAAAAAATGCAAATGGTGTATCTGTTTACAAGGCCACATCTACACACATTTGCAACAGAATTATCTGGTTGCCGTACTTAAAAAGTCGTACAACCATAACACTTCTGTTTCCATTTTCGGAATATGGTTTAAAAAACTTTAATATTTTTTTTAAAAATTTTGCATTTTTTTTTAATTTTTTTTTCATAAGTTATACTTTTTCAGAAATTATTTTTTAAAATCTGGAAGATTTGCTATTAAGCTAAGCAATGCTCTTGTCGCTTTTCCACGGTGGGAAATTGCATTTTTTTCGCTATCGGAAAGTTCCGCCGCAGTTTTTTTGTATTGTGGCAAAAAGAAAATTGGGTCGTAACCAAAACCGCCTGTTCCAGCGGCGTCTTCTATTTTGTTTACTATTGTTCCTTCCATAGTTTCTTCTGCAACAAAAAGTCTGTCCGTTCCAAGATATAAAACCATAGCACAAGTGTAATGTGCAGAACGCGGACCATTTAAGAAATTGCTTGTGTCAATTTTTCCGTTCTCCAAGACTTTGTTCAAAGAATCAATTAAAAATTTGTTTTGCAAATCTTGCGGAGTTTTTGAACCGTCTGGTTTCCCTTTTGGAAAATCTGGTCCGCCGTAACGAGAAGAATAAATGCCAGGAATTCCGCCAAGCGCGTCTACGCAAATGCCAGAATCATCTGCAATAATAGGGCAGTGAACTTTAGAAAATAAATCTTTTGCTTTTATTAAACTATTTTCGTAAAAAGTTGTTCCATTTTCTATAGGATTAAATTCAATTCCTGCGTCAGACGGAGTAATAATTTCGTGTTCCGAAAGAATCTCTGACATTTCGCGTTTTTTGTTTTTATTTCCAGTTGCTAAAAAAATTTTCATAAATCAATTTTAATAAAAACAAGATGTTGCGTCTATTATTTTAAGAAATCCAAATATCATCAGATTCTTCTATATCTTCTTTAATTGTTTTTACTACAGATTCTGCGTTGCTTATGTAATTTCCTATTTGTCGCTCGCCAATTCCAAGAACTTTTCCAAGACTTTTATTTGTCGGCGAAATTTTATATCCATCTTGTTTAAGTTTTTCGTTTCTTGCTTTCCAATTTTCTGTGTGATATTTATATTTTTCTAAAAGTTTTTCTTTTTTATAAGAATTTTCTGGATTTTTTATTTCTTCTTCTAATTGAATATGTCTAGTGTAGGAATGATTTCGCATTTTTTGCATTTTTTCTATTTTTTGTTTTCGATATTCGCTCTTTTTGTTAAGATTGCTAATTGCTTCTTTCATTAGTTTTTTAGAAATTTTACAATAATCGCAAACAGATTCAAGGTTTTCTTCTGTCATATAATATCCAGACTTTAATGCAAGAATAAGTGCCGTTCTTGCTTTTATAGAAGTTCTGCTTTTCCAATAAGAAGCAAGATTTTTTACAGATGAATTTTCTTTTTTGATTCTTTTTATAACTTTTCCACCAAGTTTATTAGATTTTCTTGCTCTTTTTTCTTTATATGTAATTTTATCTTTTGCAGATTCAATCCGTCTTTTTACGTGCATAATTTTAAATTCTGCTTCATCGTTTGTATAAGTTTCGTTTTTTAATTCATAAGGAACTTGTATATGTTGTATATATGCTGATTCAGTTTTACGTATATGTTTATTTTTACGAATTATTGTTAAAGTTTGATATTTTAATAAAGAACAAATAAATGTTTTAAAAGAACATGAACCTTTTTTAAAGTTTTCTAATAAATCAACGCCAATTTCCATAAAGCGAATTCTTAATTCGCTTAAAACATCTTCATCAGTAGAAATTAAATAATAAGATCTAGGATTTCTTTGCAAATCTTCAGAAATAAGATAAACTGCTTCCTTTTTTGTAATTTTCCCACTTTCTATCAGTTCTGGAACAGAATTGATATCAAAAAAACTTTTTTTCATTCGGATACTCCACTTTTAAATATGTAATTATTTAAAAGCAAGTTCCGTGCCAAGTTTTTTATATTTTACATAATTCTTGCAAATTCTTTGATTATTGCAGGAATAAATGTGTCTAATTTTCCGTCGCAACTAAGGCCAGACGCATTTTTGTGTCCACCACCGCCAAATTTAGAAGCAACAACACTTACATCAACATTGTCTCTGGAACGTAATCCTGCTGTAACTGTAGTTTCTGTGTCTTGGCGAATAAAGGCAACCGCTTCTACGCCTTGAACTGCTAGAAGTGCGGAATAAAGTGCGTCGGAATCGCGACCTTCTTGTCCCCATTTTTTAGTGTCTTCTAAAGTTTCGTAAGTTAAAATAAGCTTTCCGTTTAAATAACTTTCTGCGTGGTCTAAAAGAACACCAAGCAATTTTCTAGTTGAATACGCTTTTCCACTTGTAATATAATCGTAAGTTTTTCTAGGATCCGCGCCAGATTTTACAAGTCTAGAAAGTATAATAAGAATGTCTGCGTCATTTTTAGAAAGAAATCTAAAAAATCCAGTATCTGTCATAGAACCAAAGAAAAGAATTTCTGCAAGGCTAGAAGGAATTGTTCCTACAAGATTTTCGTATATAAGTTGAACAAGAATTGCAGCAGCTGGGCAAGTTGAATCTATAATTGCGTTGCTATTTTCAGAAATGTCCGAAGTTTTGTGATGATCTATAATAAAAGTGTCAAAACCTTTTAAGTCGCCATCTATTTCGCCAATTCTAGAAATTTCTGAACAGTCGCAAATAATTAAACCAGTTTTTTTTCGGTCGTCGTCAGTTAAAAATTCCATCTGATTTGTAAATAAATCAGCATATTTTTTAATTTCTACTCTTTTAAAAGGTCCAGCATTTAAAAGAATGTACGGCTTTTTAAAACTTTCTAATAGCTTAGAAACGCCAATACAAGAAGCAACGCAATCGCCGTCTGGTTCTTTATGTCCAGCAATATAAAAGCGTTCGTGTTCTTTAATAAAAGACTTTAAAGAATCAAATTTTTGTTGAGGAATTAAATTCATTTTTGTAAGTTCCAGAAATTATTCGGTTTGTTCCTGAAGTTCTTCTAACGAATCTTTGTCTGTATCCAAAGAAACGCCACGTGCAACAACGCCCCAAGCGGCATTTGCTTTACTTGCTGGCATTGTCATAATAACGTATTGGAATTCTCCGCCTTTTTTTACAACAGAAAGGTAAGGACTTAATTTTCCAGTTCCTAAGTTGCGAATTTTAAGTTTTGCTGGCGAATCTTTTGAACCGTTAGACCATTTTTTTGGAATTACAGTTTGACCAACTCCGTATTTTCCTTTTTGATAAATAACTACAAAAGCGTCTGTGCCTTCTAGAACTTTGTAAACAGGAATGTAGTCGTAAGATAAATCTGTCCAGTTTGCTTCGTTTGTTTCGTTATAAGAAACTGGAACAGCAAATAATGCTGTTGTAAGCGCACAAAGCGCAAAAAGTGATAAAACAAGTTTTTTCATAATAATCTCCTAAAACTATAAAACTAGATTAGTCCAAGCATAATTGCTTTTATAGTATGTTTTCTGTTTTCTGCTTCGTCCCAAACGCGACTTTTTGTGCTTTCAAAAACTTCTTCTGTAACTTCCTGACCTTTTACCGCAGGCAAGCAGTGCATAAAGATAGTATTTGATTTTCCAGTTTTCTTCATTAAATCTGAATTAACTTGGAATGGTGTAAGCAATTTTGTGCGTTCGTCTTTAAGCTTTTCTTCGCCCATAGAAACCCAAACGTCTGTGTAAAGACAATCTGAACCTTCTATTACGTCCATTTTATCACTGATTTGAATTTTTGCACCTGATTTTTTTGCAAAAGGTTCACAAATGTTAATTATTTCTTGGTCTGGGAAAAGTTCTTTAGGACTAAAAATTGCGAAATTTATTCCAAGTTTTGCAGAAATAAGCATCATAGAACGCGCTACGTTATTGCGTCCGTCGCCACAGAAAGTCCATTTTAAGCCTTTTACAGTTTCAAAATTTTCTTTTAAGGTCATAACGTCTGCTAACGCTTGTGTAGGATGAAAATCGTCTGTAAGTCCGTTTATAACAGGAATTCCTGAATATTTTGCAAGTTGTTCAACGTGTTCTTGCTTAAAACCACGAAATTCTATTGCGCTAAACATTCTTCCAAGAACGCGCGCTGTGTCTTTTACAGATTCTTTTCCGCCAAGTTGAATGTCGTCTGTAGACATAAAAACTGGATGTCCGCCTTCTTCGCCAAATGCGGTTTCGAACGAACTTCTTGTGCGAGTAGAACGTTTTTCAAAAATAAGTGCGATTGTTTTTCCTAAAAATCGTTGGTGAATTTCGCCACGATGCGATTCGCCTTTTACTTGAAATGCAAGTTTTAATAATGTTTCGATTTCTTCTGGCGTCCAATCTATCCAATTTAATAAAGAACGCCCTTTAAATGGTGCTTTGAATGTTTCCATTTTATAATACTAAATCTTTTTTTATGGGTTGTAAAGGGTTAGAAATTATATGAATTTTTACGAAATGATATAAAATCGTATAAAAATATATA
>CAZJOU010000009.1:0-21361 GCA_964547685.1 uncultured Treponema sp.
ATTCAGCATTATTAATTATTAATTACTAATTTACTAAGTCTTTCGCACGCTTCGTTTACGTCTTCGTGATGTCCGAACGAACTAAAGCGAATAAAACTTTCTCCGCTTGGTCCAAATCCAGAACCTGGAGTTGTAACAATGTGGCACTTGTCTAAAAGCAAATCAAAAACTTCCCAACTTTTTTTGCCCGGAAATTTTGCCCAAACATAAGGACTGTTTCCTGTTGAATAAAGCGTTACGCCCGCTTTCTTAAAGTTTTCGCCACGCAATGTTTCTTCAATTTTTTTAACGTTTACCAAATAATAATCGATAACGTTTTTCATTGCTTCTATTCCTTCTGGTTCAAGACAAGCAAGTCCGCCCGCCTGAGCAACATTAGAAGCACCGTTAAAAAGCGTTGTCATAACGCGGTTCCAGTCTTTGTTTACGCTTGTTCCGTCTGCAAACTTTAAGTCGTTCGGAACGATTGACCAACCTAAGCGAACGCCGGTAAATCCTGCTGGTTTTGAAAAAGAATTTACTTCGATTGCACACGTTCTGCTTCCTTTAATTTCGAAAATAGTTTTAGGAAGTTTTTCGTCGCGGATAAATTCCCTGTAAGCGGCATCGTAAATAATTATGCAGCCGTTTTCGTTTGCAAAATCAACAAGGCGAGTTAAATCTTCTTTTGTTGCACACGCACCAGTTGGATTATTTGGAGAGCAAAAATAAATTAAACTGTTTTTCTTTACCTTAGATAAATCCGGGAAAAAGTTGTTTTCTGGAACGCAAGGCATATAAGTAATTCCTTTGTAGCCATTTGCACCGTTTTTTCCAGCAGCTCCAACAATTACAGAACCGTCTACATAAACCGGATAAGCCGGATCTTGAACTGCAACTTTTACTTTAGAACCAAAAAGAGTTTGAATTCGCGCAATGTCGCATTTTGCTCCGTCGGAAATAAAAACTTCGTCTTCGGTAGCAAGCCCTTTGTACCAAGTTTCTGCAATTTTTTTGCGAAGGCTTGTATTTCCTTGTTCGTCGCCGTAGCCAGAATAGCCTTCTTTAGTAGAAAGCGCCATTGAATAGTCCGCCATTGCTTTTGCAATAAATTGTGGAAGCGGTTCTGTTGTATTTCCAATGCTTAAACTGATGATTTTTGCATCAGGATGTTTTTGCTGATACTCGCGTCTTCTGCGAGCAACTTCCGGGAACAAATATCCCGCAGTTAAATTGGCAAAGCCAGAGTTTCGTTTAATCATAATAGTTTTATTTTAGTAATAGCAGATTTTTTTGTCTATTAGCCCAAATGTCGACTTTTAGTTGATTTATCAAAATTGTCTATGCTTTCGCAGAAATCCGTTTTTGCTGCACACGGTGCAGGCCGCATAGGAAAACTATATAGCGGCTGCTTCGCAGCCCGGCCCTGCAAGTGTTCGCAAAAGCCGGTTTCTGCTCCGCACAGACAATTTTTATTGTTTTCTATTGAAAAGTCGACATTTTGTCTATTAGCAAAAAATTTTCGGAAAAACGTAAATATAACAAATTGTTGTCAAATTTAACTAATTTGCTTGAATTCTGAAAAATTCACTAATATAATAAAACTATGAGCGATTACTTAGATCCGAATAATGAAGAGCTTTTAAAAGATTTTTTTGCAGAAGCTGAACAACAGGTAGAAACTCTAGAAAGCAACATTCTTGTGATAGAAAACGACCCTTCGAATCACGAGGCTGTTGACGAAATTTTCCGTGCAGCGCACACATTAAAAGGTGGTTCTGCAACCGTAGAAATGAACGAACTTTCCGAATTTACTCATAAAGTAGAAGACGTCCTAGACGAAATTCGTTCAGATAGGCTTGCAGTTTCCGAAGATATTGTAGATTTGCTTCTTTCTTCTATTGATGTTATAAAAGCAATGCTAGAAGCGCGACAAAACGGAAATGTTTATAGCGAAGATGTTTCGGAAATTGTAAATAAACTAGAATCTTATATTCCAGAAAAAAATAGCAAAAAGAAAAGTCATTCTGCGCCACCTGCGGGTTTTGGTCCAAAGTTAGAAAAAAAAGAAGCAACTAACAACGCAGAAAATTCACAAACACAAGAAAATTTACAAAATCAACAAAATCAAAATAATTCATCTAAAAATCCGTTTAAGTATCCTTTGCTCTCAGAAGAAGAATTTTCTGAATTAAAAAATGCGTGCGAAAAAAATCAAAAATTGTGGAGAGTTGCTGTTCAATTTGACGAAAATAATCCAATGAATTCTGTTGGCGGAATTCAAGTTTTTGCGGCATTAAAAGCGTTGGGAAGCGTTCTAAAAACTGTTCCTGATTTTGACGCACTTTACGAAGACGAATTTTATGAATTTGTTTACTATTATTTGGCTTCGGATGCAACTGCAGAAAAAATAGAAGATGTTGCTTTTTTAGGCGACGTAACGCTTGTAACAGACGCAAAAGAAATAACTGGTCCAATTACAGAAAATAGCGAAAATGTCGAAAAAACTTTACCAGAAGCTAAAGATGAACCTAAAAACGAATCTTTAAGTCAATCGGAAAATGCGGAACAAAAACCGAAAAACGAAGAGCAAAAAAGTAATTCTGATTCTGCAAAGCCTACAGAAAATAAAGAACAACACGAAAAAAATCAGGCTTCTGCGCCAGCAAAAGCAAATGCGCAAGTTCAACAAAATTCAATTTTGCGCGTAGATTCTAAACGTGTTGACTATCTTATGAATCTTGTAAGCGAAATTGTAATTGCAAAAGCGTCGTTTAATCAACTTTCTACAAGTTTAAATTCCGCTCTTTCAGAATTTCAAAATACAGAAGCTGAAAATAAAGAAAAAATTCATAAAATTGTAGAAAATCTTCCTAAATTTTTAGATGAACTAAAAAACGGAAAATCTTTGCGAGAAGTTCGTGCAGAAATTTCTTCGGAATTTTCGTCATCTAAAATTGGAATAAAAAATGATAGCGAATCTAAACTAAAATCTATTGGAATAAAACTTAGGGTTGCAACGCAAAATTTAGGAAGCATTGCGGGCGAACTTCAGGAAGGCGTAATGAAAATCCGAATGGTTCAAATTAACCAAATTTTTAGCCGCTTTCCGCGTGTTGTTCGCGATTTGCAACGCGACCTTAATAAGAAAATCAATCTTGTAATAGAAGGCGAAGACACAGAACTAGACAAAGCCGTTGTAGAAGATTTGCTAGATCCTATTATGCATTGCGTACGAAATTCTTGCGACCACGGAATAGAAGCACCAGAAGTTCGCGTTGCAGCAGGAAAGCCAGAAACTGGAACGGTTTTGCTAAAAGCGTCTAACGAAGGAAACTTAATTTTAATTGATATTGCCGATGATGGAGCCGGAATTGATTCGGAAAAAGTTCGTCAAAAAGCAATAGAAAAAGGTTTAATTCATCCAGATAAAGTTCTTTCGGAAAATGAAATTCATCAACTTATTTTTGAACCTGGATTTTCAACGTCAGATAAAATTTCTAAAATTTCTGGTCGTGGCGTTGGACTAGATGTTGTAAAAACAATGATTGATAAGCTAAATGGTTCTGTAACAGTTACTTCGCAAAAAGGAAAAGGAACTACGTTTAGCATAAAACTTCCGCTTACGCTTGCTATTGTTCAAGGTTTGCTTGTGCGCGTAGGAAAAGAAATTTATTCAATTCCAGTTGCGTCTGTAATAGAAAGTCAGCGAATTCTTTATTCAGACATAAAAACTCTTGATAATTATGAAGTTTTAAATCTTAGAAATGAAGTTATAAGCGTTTTGCGACTTTCGCGTATTTTTGGAATACAAGAAGACGAACACGGCGAATATTGCAATATTGTTATTGTTGGTTCAAAAGAAAGAAAAGTTGGTTTAATGGTTGATTCTTTAATTGGCGAAGAAGACGTTGTTATAAAACCATTAAAAGACCAATATACAACTTCGCCAGGAATTGCAGGCGCATCTATTTTGGGCGACGGTTCTGTTTCTTTAATTATAGATGTAAGTCAACTTCTTGAATTAAGCGCAAAACAAGACGACGAAGCGCAAAAAAAAGCGGTTTAACCTTAAGGAAGCGAATATGAAGTTAGAGTCTATTCTTATTTCTGATGACAATGTTAATGTTACATCAATGATTCCAGAAACAGATTTAGAAGAGCGAAAAGTAAAAGAAACTATTGATTTTAAAATGGTAACTTTTTCTCTTTCTGGAAAAGATTATGCTATTGACATAATGTACGTAAAAGAAATTGCAAAAGCTGGAAATTTTACTTACGTTCCAAATACGCTACCATTTGTTGTTGGCGTTTATAATCTTCGCGGCGATATAATTCCAATTCTTGATATGCGAATATTTTTTAATATTCCTGGTTCATATAAAAAATCTGACGAAGAAGAATTGCAAAATCTTTTGATTTTAAACGTGAATGAACAAGTTTTTGGCATTGTTGTAGATAAAATTGATAAAGTTGTTGGAATTCAAAAAAGTACAATTCAACCGCCGCATCCTTTGTTTGCAGACATAAATATTAAATATATTTCTGGCGTTGTAGAAAATAACAAACATCTTTACATTCTTTTAGATATTGAACGCATTTTTTCAAAATCAAAAGAAGAAAATACAAACGATTCAGAAAAGCATTTTGGCGAAGCAAATAGCGGATATGCAAAAAATGTTTCGGAAAATCAATCAGTTTTAAAGGCAGATTTAACTTCGGAACAAAAAATGCCTGAACTTGCGCATAATGCAGAAGAAAAAACGGAAAATAAAGAAAAATCAGAAGAAACTGAAAAATTAGAAGAAAAATCTGAATCAACAGAAACTGCGGAAACTAAAGAAGAAACTTCTGATAACGAAAGTTTTAATTTTGTTGTTGATGAATTAAAAAGTTACGGAAACTTTTTTGTTTCGAAAATAAATGAAAATTGGGTAAAAAGACGTTTTGAAGAATGGAAAAACGAAAAAGGCGAAAATTCTGTTCAAATTCAAACTTCAGCAGATGCAAAAGAATTTTTAAAAAGTTTTTGGTCAACTTGTTCTAATTCCTTGTGGACAAAAGAATATGCAGAAAATCTTTTTAATGTTCTTCCTGAAAATTCTGCAAAGCAAATTGTTGTTTGGAATCCTGGTTGCGGTTCTGGAATGGAAACTTATTGTCTTTGTTGCGTTTTACTAAAAAAATATCCAGATTCAAAAATTAGGCTTTATGCGCAAGATATAGATTTACTTAGCGTTTCTAATGCGCCAATGCTTACAGTTCCAGAAGATTCTAATTTGGAATGGCTTTCTTCTTATTTATCAGAAACGGCTTCTGGTGCAAAAACTTTTAAGCAACAAGTAAAAGATAGCATTATGTTTGAATATCACGATTGTAAAAATACAAATGCGCTTCCAATGGTTGACCTTATTTTTGCGCGCGATTTACTTTCTTTGCTAGACACAAACGCTCAAAGTCAAGTTTTTGCCGATTTTACAGAAAAACTAAAAGGTAACGGAGTTTTAATACTTGGCGAAAATGAACTTGTTCCTAACTCTTCTGACTTTTTGGAACATACAGAAGGCACAATAACTGCGTTTTATAAACAGTAACGCAAGTTTTTGAATATTCCTTATTTAAAAATGTCTGAAAAATAAAGTTTAGACTTAATTTTATGGAGGTAGAAAGTGAGAGTTGAATATATCAATCCGTTTGTAGAAACTTCGTACAGAGTCTTAAAAGAAGTTCTTGGCGGTGCAGAGGTAAAACGTGGAAATCTTTACTTAAAGTCTACAGCAATGCCGGTTATGGGCGTTGCCGCGTTGGTCGGACTTGCCGGCGATGTAGAAGGTCGTGTACTTTTTGATATGACTTTGGAAACAGCAATAAATATTGCATCTAAAATGAACGGCGAAAAATTAGAAACTTTTGATGAATTGGCAAAGGCAACTATTAGTGAACTTGCTAATTTAATTACGGCGCAGGCTGTAACAAAACTTCACGAGTTAAATTTTAAGTTCGACCTTACTCCACCGGCATTATTTGTTGGTCAGCAAATGGAAATTGCGGCTCTTAGTGGCGGAGTTCAAAATGTAGAGGCACTTATTGTTCCTCTTATAACAGAATACGGAAAGATTGAAGTTAATGTCGCTATTCGCGAACGTACATAATTTGGGAGGTAAATATGAAAACTGTACAAGACTTTCCTTCGATAAATGAACGTCCTCCTGAAGGACTAAGAGAAGATGGATCTGCTTTTCGCATAATGATAGTTGATGATTCTATATTTGTTGTAAAGCAATTAAGCCAAATTCTTACTAGCGAAGGTTACGATGTTGTAGCTACAGCAGCAAATGGAAAAGAAGGTGTTGAACGTTATAAGGAACTTGCTCCGAATGTAGATCTTGTTACAATGGACATTACTATGCCAGAAATGGATGGAATTTCTGCATTGGAACAGATTATAAAATTCGATAAAAATGCGCGCGTTATTATGGTTAGCGCGCTAGGAAAAGAAGAACTTGTAAAAAAGTCTCTTTTGCTTGGTGCAAAAAACTATATAATTAAACCTCTTGACCGTAAAAAAGTTTTGGAACGCATTGCAGCCTGTTTGCATAGCTAGGTTGAATATAATAATAAATGTCAACTTTTTAAGTGATTCATCAAAATTGTCTGTGCTTACGTGAAAATCCGTTTTGCATTACGTGGTGTTGGTACCCGTGAGTTTCGCGCTTTGCGCTCAACACACATACCAACAAACGTATGCAAAGCCGGTTTTCACTCCGCACAAACAGTTTTTATTGGTTCGTACTAAAAACTTATATTCAACTTAATGCTTACGGTTGTAGGATAAATAAGGTAAAAATTAGTTTTACTTTATTTGATATTTTGATTATAGTAGGAATATGAATAAAATTCGCATTCCTGCTATAATTACTTTTGTTGCATCTTTTGTTTTTACTTTATTTTCTGTAAGTTTTTCTTTTGATATTTCTTTGCTTGCTTTTCCGCTAAGCCTTGCCGGTTCCGCTTTTCTTTTTTATTTTTTACTAT
Source organism: uncultured Treponema sp. (assembly GCA_964547685.1). Lineage (GTDB taxonomy): Bacteria > Spirochaetota > Spirochaetia > Treponematales > Treponemataceae > Treponema_D. Next base: position 7,015 of record CAZJOU010000009.1, read on the forward strand.
ATAAAACGCTAAAATTAGAACAATATTCCGCAGTTAAAGTTTCTGTAAAATTTTTGCAATATATTCCTTTTATTCTGCTTGCTTCTTTTATTGTTCGCCGCGCAGGTAAAAACGAAACTTACTATTGGTACGATGTTGTAACAGTTTTGCTTTGGTGCATAGTTTTTGTTTCTTCGCTAATTGCGCTTTATTTTTTAAACGAAAAACGATTATTTAAAATTGTTCCCGAATGGAAAAAATTCTTTTCTACTAATAATAAAAAATCTGGAATAATTGCCACAAAAAAAATAACAGGAAAATCTATTCTTTTTGAAATTTTAGATTGGGTAGACGCGCTTGTTCAAGCAGTTTTTATGGTTTTGTTGATTCAAATTTTTATTTTGCAACTTTATGTAATTCCTTCTGAATCAATGGTTCCTTCGTTTTTAATTGGCGACAGAGTTGTTGTGCTAAAAACTCCAAGCGGACCAAAGTTTCCGCTAAGCGACGTTGGCTTTCCATGCTTAAAAACGTACAAACGTGGCGATGTTATTGTTTTTAGAAATCCGCACTATTCAATGGACCGCAAAAGCGAAGTTCGCACAGTTGTTTCGCAAATTGTTTATATGCTTACATTTACAACAGTAAATTTAAATGTTGACGAAAACGGCGAACCAAAAGCAGATCCGCTTGTAAAACGAATTTGTGGCGTTCCGGGCGAACAACTTGTTATGCAAGACGGAACTTTGTATGCGCGAACTTCTGCAAGCGACGAATTTAAAAGTGTTGCGCTAGATTCAAAGTTTGCTTGCTGGAATCTTGCGCCTTACGCAAAAAAGGTAAACACTTTTACTAAAAAACTTGTAAAAGATGTTCCGCTTTCCGAAGAAAACTATAATTTAATGTTAGAAATAGAAGAAGAACGTCGTAATTTTGATTTATCTTCTGCTGCGTTTGAATGTTGGTCAATTTCTAAATCTTTTCTTTCTATTTTTAATAGAATTGGAAATTATAATGCAGAAAGTTCAACTCTTTCGCTAAATACTTACGACCTTTTTTCTAATTATTATGAAAATACAAAAAAATTGCTTTCTGGAATAGAAAGTTACCGTTGGTTTAACAAATTTATGTATAATTGGGAAGAAGATGAAAATATTGGTAAAGCATTTAATAGTTTTACTAACGGTGGAAAATCTGTTAATTCTTTAACTTTGTTTAATGGCGACCTTTATGCCGAAGCAAATTTTAAATTAAATATTATGACAAAACTTACAGCTGGAAGACTTTTTTTAAGAACGGCAGAATTAATGGAAAAAGGATATTCAGAAGATGATATTGAAAATGACGAAAAAATAATTGAATATCTTGTAGAAGCGCAAAAATTGCATTTTTATCTTTTAATTTTGGACCAAAGAAATATGCCAGTTTTTCCTGCAAATTCAGAAGATGGAAAACCAAACTATATTCCAGAAAATTGTTATTTTATGATGGGCGACAATCGCTTTAATTCGTTGGATATGCGACATTCTTACGAAGCGTCGTACAAGCCAGTTTCAAAATACGATGAATATTCTGTTCTTTACTATTCAAATATGGAACCGCAATTTGTAAACAAAAATCGAATTCTAGGTTCCGCCGTTTACCGCTTCTGGCCAGCAAACAGGATTGGCGGAATAAAAACGAAATAGGAACGATTTGAATATGAAAACTCAAAGCGAAATGCAAGCGGCTGCTAAACAATTTGCTGAAAATTGGAATGGCAAAGGTGATGAAAAACAAGAAACTCAAAGATATTGGATGCAACTTCTTGGTGAAGTTTTGGGTGTTTTTAGTCCTGCATCTTACATAGAATTTGAAAAACGTGTAAAAAGGAATGTCAGTCATTCCGAACTTGATTCGGAATCTACAAAAGAGATGCTGAATCAAGTTCAGCATGACTCAACAACCAATTTTATCGACGCATATATTCCAGAAACAAAAGTTTTAATTGAACAAAAAGGAATTAAAATTGACTTAAATAAAGCGTATGAACAAAGCGATGGCACGCTACTTACTCCTTATGAACAAGCAAAAAGATATGTAAACGATATGAAAGCAAGCGAAAAGCCTAGATGGATTGTTGTGTGTAATTTTGCAGAGTTTGATGTTTACGATTTGGAAAATCCTCAGAATCCGCCAGAAATAATTTTCTTAAAAGATTTAGAAAAAGATTATTATCGTTTGGAATTTTTAGTTGACCGTAAAAACGAAAATCTTAGAAAAGAAGTGGAAATTTCGGTTGCGGCAGGTAATCTTGTTGGAAAACTATATGATTCGCTTGTAAAAGAATACATAAATCCAGAAGCTCCAGAAAGTGCAAGAAGTTTAAATATATTGTGTGTGCGATTGGTTTTCTGTTTTTATGCAGAAGATGCAGGACTTTTTGCAACAAGAACTAGTTTTGAAGATTACATTAAAAGTTTTAATTTACCAAATATTCGCGAAGGTTTAATAAAACTTTTTAAAGCATTAGACACAAAAACAGAAAATCGAGATAAATATGATGTAAACTTACAGCCATTTCCTTATGTTAATGGCGGATTGTTCCACGATGAAAACATAGAAATTCCAAATTTTACAGAAGAAATCGTAGATGTTTTAGTAAATTATTGTGCTCCATTTGATTGGTCAGAAATTTCTCCTACAATTTTTGGTGCAGTTTTTGAAAGTACATTGAATCCAGAAACTCGCAGAAAAGGCGGAATGCACTATACTTCTATTCAAAATATCCACAAAGTAATAGATCCATTATTTTTGGACGAACTAAATGAAGAATTCAATGTCATTGCAAGTGGAGCGAAACAATCTCAAAAGCAAAAAACTGCATCGCTTATTGCTTTTCAAGAAAAATTAGGTTCGCTTACATTTTTAGATCCTGCTTGCGGAAGTGGGAACTTTTTAACAGAAACGTATATTTCGCTTCGCCGATTAGAAAACAAAGTAATTTCTGTATTAAACAAAGGTGAAAAAGTTTTAGGATTTGATGAGTTTATAAAAGTTAAAATTAATCAGTTTTACGGAATTGAAATTAATGATTTTGCAGTAACAGTTGCCAAAACGGCATTATGGATTGCCGAAAGCCAAATGATAAACGAAACCGAAAAAATTGTTTCACAACAGATTGATTTTTTGCCACTAAAAGAACATGCAAATATTATTGAAGGCAACGCTCTTAGAATGGATTGGAGTACACTCTCTGAAGTTTCGGAATATTCTGGATTTGTGTTTGCTGAAAAACTTAATGTGTATAAAATTGATGACAATTTTGGAAATGTTAATGTACAAGAATCAGTTCCAGTTGAATACGGAAAACAATACAAAGAATTAAATGTTGTAACAAAACAAGTTGAAAATAAAGAACTTCCTAAAAAAGAAGAACCTAAGCCAATTGAATATGATTACATTATTGGAAATCCACCGTTTATTGGCTATACTTTTCAAAGTGAACGGCAAAAAGATGATCTTAAAAATCTTAATGCTACAGAGAGTAAGAATATTGACTATGTTGCAGGTTGGTTTTTCAAAGCGTCAAAATTGATTCAAGGAAAAAAGACTAAATGTTCGTTTGTCGCAACAAATTCAATTACACAAGGAGAACAAGTTTCTGAAATTTGGAAGCCTATTCTTGAAAATAATATTTACATTGATTTTGCTTGGAGAACATTTAAATGGTCAAATGAAACTACTGACAAAGAACATATGGCGGCAGTTCATTGCGTGATTGTGGGATTTAGTTGCCACGCTGATTCGGAATTGCTACGCAATTCTAGCAACAATAAATTTATATTTACAGAAAATGGCGAGAAAATTTCTGTAAAGAATATAAATCCGTATCTTCTTGATGCACCTACAGTTTTTATAGAAAAAAGAAAAACACCACTTTGTGATGTTTCAAAAATCAATAAGGGAAGTCAACCAACTGATGGTGGAAATTTGATTATAGAAGCAGATGAATATGATGATTTTATTAAAAAAGAACCTGAAGCTAAAAAGTTTGTACGGCAGTTCATCGGAGCGGATGAATTTATCAACAATAAAAAGCGTTACTGTTTATGGCTTGTAGATGCAAGTCCAGCTGAAATGCGAAAATTATCTTTGGTAAAGAAGCGTATTGAAAAAGTAAAAGAAATGAGACTTTCAAGTTCAAAAGAAGCGACAAGAAACTGGGCGGCTTATCCATATCTTTTTACTGAAAATCGTCAGCCAGAAAGTGGAAATTATCTTTTGATTCCTCGTGTTTCATCAGAAAACCGCTCTTACGTTCCTATTGGATTTTTAAGTAGCAATGTAATTGCAAGTGATGCTGTACAGATTGTCCCAAATGCAACTCTTTATGAGTTTGGAATATTAACTTCTTCCGTTCACATGGCCTGGATGCGTGCGGTCTGCGGGCGGCTCAAAAGCGATTACCGGTATTCAAACGATATTGTGTACAACAATTTTGTGTGGTGCAATTCAACAGTTGAACAGAAGAAAAAAATTGAACAAACTGCCCAAGCCATTTTGGATGCAAGAGAAAAATATCCTAACTCTTCGTTTGCTGATTTGTACGATGAAACTTTAATGCCCATAGATTTGCGCAAAGCCCACGAAGCAAATGACAAGGCTGTAATGCAAGCATACGGATTTAAAGCTAATGCAAGTGAATCAGAAATTGTAGCAGAATTGTTTAAGATGTACGAAAAGTTGGCTGAAAAACAATAGATACAGCGTAGCGAATGTACGCAACAAGTTGCACCAACCTAAAGGTTGCGGACACGCAATGCAAGAAAGGGTAGGCGAAAAGACAACAAAGCGGAGCAAATGACACTGCTTGCAGGGGCATTTGTGTAGCGACTTGGCTTTGAGCCGAGGGGAAGACTTTCCCCGCCCCCATAAAAATTGCCCTCCTAACTTCCTATTTCACAATTCCTATTTCCTAATTATTTCGCTTGTCTGTTCTTAGAAAAATCTTTATATTTAAATTACTATGTTTATTGATAAAATTCTTACTACTTTATTTGGCTCGCAAAACGAACGAGATGTAAAAAAGTTAAAACCGCTTGTTGCTACGGTAAATGCAAAAGAAGATTGGGCAAAGTCGCTTAGTGCGGAAGATTTTCCAAAACAGACGCAAGAATTTAAAAAACGTCTAGAAAACGGCGAAACCTTAGACGATATACTTCCAGAAGCCTTTGCTTTGGCTCGCGAAGCTGCTTTTAGAGTTCTTGGCGAACGTGCTTATGATGTTCAAATTATGGGTTCTTTGGTTCTTCATTCTGGACGAATTACAGAAATGAAAACTGGCGAAGGAAAAACGCTTATGTGCGTTCCTGCGGTTTATTTGAACTCGCTAACAGGAAAAGGCGTTCACGTTGTAACTGTAAACGACTATCTTGCAGAACGCGATGCAAATTGGATGCGCCCAGTTTACGCTTATTTGGGACAAACTGTAGGTTCAATTCTTTCTAATATGGATAACGACGCGCGAAAAGCCGCTTATAATTGCGATATTACTTATGGAACAAATAACGAACTTGGTTTTGACTATCTTCGCGATAATATGCAAGTTGAACTTGAACGAAAAGTTCAGCGCGGATTTAATTTTTGCGTAGTTGATGAAATTGACTCTATTTTAATTGATGAAGCTAGAACTCCGCTTATTATTTCTGGTCAAGGAGAAGATGATACATACAAATATCACGAAGTTGACAAATATGTTGGCGAACTTACAGAAGTAGAAAAAGACCCTAAAACAAACGACTATCCAGACGAAGTAGAAATGGAGCCTGAACAGCGAAAACTTATAAAAGGCGACTACAAAGTAGATGAAAAATCAAAGCGAATTTCGTTTACCGACAAAGGAATTGCGCATATAGACGAAATTTTGCACAAACATAATCTTATTCCTTCTGATGCAAAAGTTGTAGATGAAGAATATTTTGAATATGTTCACTATTTTACACAAGCGGTTCGCGCACACGTTCTTTATCATAATGATGTAGACTATTTGGTTCGCGACGGTCAAGTTCAAATTGTAGATGAATTTACTGGTCGTGTTTTGGAAGGTCGTCGTTACGGAGATGGACTTCACCAAGCAATAGAAGCAAAGGAACACTTAAAAATTGCGCAACGAAACAGAACGTTGGCTACAATTACATTCCAGAATTTCTTCCGTATGTACAAAAAACTTTCCGGAATGACTGGTACAGCCGCAACAGAAGCAGTTGAATTTAATAAAATCTATCATCTTGATGTTGTTGCTATTCCTACAAATAAACCTGTTGCCAGAATTGATGAAAACGACGAAGTTTATTTAAACGAACAAGATAAATGGGAAGCAATTTGTAAAGAAATTCAAGAAGCGCATGCAAAAGGGCAGCCAGTTCTTGTTGGTACGGTTTCTGTAGAAAAATCAGAATTGCTTTCGTCACTTTTAACTAAAAAAGGAATTAAGCACGAAGTATTAAACGCAAAAAATCATGCGCGCGAAGCTATGATTATTGCGGAAGCAGGTGCAAAAGGCGCAGTTACAATTGCAACGAACATGGCCGGACGTGGTACAGATATTAAACTTGGTGGAAACCCAGAATTTAGAGCAAGAAAACGCGCTGGTACAAATGCAACGCCAGAACAGTACGAAGCAGCATATAAAATAGAAAAAGAAAAATGGCTAAAAGAAAACGAAGAAGTTAAAGCTGCCGGTGGATTATACGTAATTGGTTCAGAGCGACACGAATCGCGCCGAATTGACAATCAGTTGCGCGGTCGTTCTGGTCGTCAGGGCGACCCGGGACGTTCTAAGTTCTTTATTTCTATGGACGACGATTTAATGCGCTTATTTGGTGGCGACCGAATGAAAGTTATGATGACTCGCATTGGAATGCAACCAGGAGAGCCAATAAATCATCCTTGGTTAAATAAAGGAATTGCTAAAGCGCAACAAAAAGTAGAAGACCGAAACTTTGAAATTCGAAAACATTTGCTTGATTACGATGATGTTTTAAATGAGCAAAGAAACGTAATTTACGAACAGCGCGATACAATTCTTGCCGATAAAGATTTGGCTCAGCGTGTTTTAAATAATGCAGACGATTTAGTAGAAAACATTTTCTATGATTATGAACATTCGCGAAGTAAAAAAGATGAACTTAGAAAAGAACTTTCTGAAAATCTTATGAATTACTTCGGACTTCCTACGGACGAAAATGTTTCGGAAGAATCTGTTTTAGCCGCTTTGCAAAACGATATTACAGAAAAAGAAACTTTAGTTGGAAAAGAAAATCTAAATTTGTTCATTCGTTACCAATATGTTCAAGTTATAGATAAAAAATGGCTTGACCAACTAGAAGCGTTGGAAGGCTTACGCGAAGCGGTTGGACTTCGTTCTTATGGTTCTAAAAATCCACTTACAGAATATAAAATTGACGGCTTTAATATGTTCGACGAAATGCTAGATTCTATTAGAAACACAGTAATGTCGCGCGTATTTAAAGTTAGAATTCAACTTTCGCCAGAAGCGCAAGAAGCTAGACGAAAAGCGACAATGCAAGCGCAACGCAATATGAATGCGCAACATTCCGAAGCGGAAAGTATTACGCAAAGTGCAAGACCAACTTCTTCTATGAATGGCGCAATGGCGCGACGTCAAGCGGGGCAAAGTGTAACTGCGCAACATACACAAGGTCAATCTATTACAGTTCGAAGAACTACGCCAAAAATTGGACGTAACGAACCTTGCCCTTGTGGAAGCGGAAAAAAATATAAAAATTGTTGTGGAAGAAATGCTTAGAAATGACTAAAAAATTTTCTGTTTGCTTATTTTGTTCTTTAATTTTAATTTTTTTCGTAGCTTGTTCGCGTTCAAATAAAGTTGCTTCTGTTGCAGAAAACGAACTTTTTAGTTTGAATTACGGAGATTTTGCCGAACAGTTAAGTCTTTTTAAGTTAAAAGAAAGCGGATTTGTTTCGACTTCTGTTTATATGCGGGACGGTTTTTTTTACATTGTAAATGGCGATTCTGGAAAAATTGTTTCGCTAAATTCCTACGGAGATTTGCTTTCTATTTTATATAGCGAAGATTTTTACGCTCAGGAAAATTTTTCTTCGATAATTGATTCTTCGTCTGGAATTTGGAAACCAATTTCTTATCCTTTTTCGCTTTCTGGTAAAATTGCAGTAGATTCGCGAAAATACATTTATGCAGTTGCTTCCGTTCCAAAAGAGCGAAACGAACAAGCCGAAGATTTAAATCTTCTTTACAGTCAAGTTGTTCTTAGAATTTCTAGCGATGGAAAAGAAGTTGACTATATTGGTCAGCAAGGTCCAAGCGGAACTCCTTTTCCGGATATAAAAAATATTTACACAACAGAAAATAATGAACTTGTGGTTGTTTGTTCTACAAGCGATGGACTTTTGGCTTTTTGGTTTGCAGAATCTGGATTTTTACGATTTCAAGTTCCTGTAAAAAAATCAGCAGTTCCTATTATTACGCCAGAATCTGTAAATATTAATGCCGAACAAGAAGATTTATTTGTTACTGTAGAAAATATTGTTCCAGATTGTTATGCAGAACGACTTTACATAAAAGTTGACTATTATTTTCCGCATATTGATGAAGAATCTAAAACTCAATCTGGAATTGACTACGTAAAAACTTCTGTTTATCCGCTAGATATTTCTTCTGGAAAGTTTGGCGAATCTTTAAACGTTCCTTCGTACGAAGAATCTGTAACAGAAGATTTTTCTAAAATTACGTATAAATTGCCTTACGATTTTCTTGGTGTTACAAAAAATACTTGGATGTATTTTATTGTTACTACAGAAAGTGGTTTTAATGTATTAATGTTGCAGCCTGGAACGCAAAATATAATAAAACGAAATATAGAAATTGACCATAAAAATACGCTTTACTATTCTCTTTCGCTTTCCGACGAAGGAATTATTTCCGCATTGCTTTGCGAAAAAGAAAAAGCAAGAATTGTTTGGTGGCGAACAGATTCACTTTTAGCGACTGTGTTTAAATAAAATCCAAAGAGGCTTTTTATGGATTTTAAGAATATTAACGAAGGTTACGCCGACGGCGAAGAGCCGCTTCATTATTATTACAATCGCGAAGAACGCATAAAAAGAGCGCCAAAAATTGTGCAAGATTTTTACGCTGGAAAAGTAAATCAATTTTCAAAAAATCCATTTAAGACAATTTTTAAAAATAAAATTTATAGAATAACTTTTATTTTTTTGTTGCTTTTTTGTTGTTTTGCATATTTTATGAATTGGCGCGAAAATAAAAACGCATTAAAAATTGGCGGAACAGAAGCAAATCTTTCTGCATTTTCGTATTCAGAACAAGTTTATGTAAGTTTAAAATTTGAATCAATTTCTGAAAAATCAAAATCTAAAAACGAAAACTTTGTTCCTACTATAATTTCTGTAGTTTTTAGTGCAATAGATTCTTCTGGAACAGTTGTTCAAACTTCAGAATTTTCAGATTCTTATAACGGAAATGAACTTTTTATACGGACACAATTTAAGGATTATGATATAATTAAAATTGTTGCTGATGTTGTTTTTGGTGAAGAAAAAAAATCTTTTTCTTCTAAAGTTGTTCAGCAGTAAAGAACGAGGTTTCTTATATGTTGCAGTTTTATTTTTTATCAGTTTTTCTAAATCTTTTAGTTGGATTTATACTTTTTTTTGGAGATTCATCAGAACAAGAAGCTAAAACTGAAGTAGAAGAAAATAAAAAAAATCCAGATGATGATATTTCTTTTTTAGACACAGATTATCGCGGAGTAAAACTTCCTCATCAAAAAAAATCGGTTAACGGAATGTTTTCTAAAAGTTCCGTTTTAAATGATAAACTTTTTCAACTAGTTTTAGGAATTCTTACAATTTTTGTTGCAGTTGTAAAATTGCTTTCTGCTGTAAACGGAATTCCGTTTTTGGGCGACTTACTTCCTGCTTTGGCGGGCTTGCTTGGCGGTGCTGCTTTGCTTTTTCATTATTACGTAGAAAACAGTTCCGCAGATTTAGAGTTGCCACCATTTTTGCAAAAAGTTTTTATTGATAACAAAAAATATATCGGACTTTCTTGTATGATTGTTGCCGTTATTCATTTTATAGTTCCAGGAGTTTTATTTCTTTAATGAGTAATTCTGTTGCGTGTATTATTTATAAAGATGGAAAAGTTCTTGTTGCTCATAGAATTCCAAAAGGCGATATGGGAAGTCGCTGGGAATTTCCGGGCGGAAAAGTAGACAAGGGCGAAGATGATAAAATGGCAATTATTCGCGAAATGCGCGAAGAATTTGGAGTAAAGGCTTTTCCTGGCGAAAAAATTTCTTCGTGCTCATTTTTTCATAAAAACAAAGAATGTTTTTTAAATGCTTATTCTGTTCAACTTGAACACGACGGAATAGCAAAACCTTTTGTTTTAACAGAACACACTGAATATAAATGGATTAATCCTAAAGAAATAGAAAACTTAAATTTTGTTGATTCAGATTTAAAAATTTATCCTGATGTAATGAAATATTTGGAAAAATAAATGAAACATTCTTGTGTATCTTTTAGAAATTTTATTTTTTTTACTTTTTCGCTATTCTTTTGTTTGTTTGCAAGTTGCAACCGCAACAAAGAAATTGTTTTTGACAGTTCAGAACCACTTGCTCTTGCGCCAGATATTCAATGGGCAGTTGTAATTGAACCTTACGCCGCTTATAGAAAAGAAACAAGTTGGACTAGCGAAACAAATGGTCATTGCAGAAAAGGCGATATTTTGCAAGTAAAAGGAAAAGCCGTTTTTAATAATGCGGAAAATTGGTATTTTTTTGACGAAGGCTGGCTTCCAGAATCTGTTTTAGATATTTATTCTAATAGATTTAAGGCAAAGTCTGCCGCGGAGAATTTAAAATAATGCTAATAATTGCAGAAATTGGCACAAGTCACGAAGGTTCAGAAGAAAAAGCAAAGCAACTTATTGACTGTGCTGTAAATGCAGGCGCAGATGCAGTAAAGTTTCAGTGGGTTTATGCAGATGAAATTTTGCATCCAGACACAGGATTTGTAAAACTTCCAACTGGAAATATTAGACTTTACGACCGTTTTAAGCAGTTAGAATGTAAACCTTCTTTTTACAAAAATATGCTTAATTACGCTCATTCTAAAGGCGTAAAATTTATTTGTTCACCTTTTGGCTTAAAAAGTCTTTCTGAACTTTTAGAAATAAAACCCGATTTTGTAAAAATTGCTTCGCCAGAATTAAATCATTTTCCTATGTTAGAAAAACTTGCAGAATATCGCGCTATGCAGAAAAAAAATGGTGAAAAGCAAGTTCCAGTAATTGTTTCTTCAGGAGTTTCCAAATTAAAAGATATAGAAAAAGCGTTGGAAATTTTGTTAGGAAACGCTAATGGTGTGGATTTTGCAAAGACATTTGCGGATTTTGCTAATTCGGGCGTTTCTTTGCTACATTGCATTACAAGTTATCCTGCGCCAGAAAGCGAATACAACTTAAAACTTATTAAAAACTTAAAAAATATTTTTGGTGTTCCTGCTGGAGTTAGCGACCATAGTTTAGACCCAATTCTTGTTCCAGTTCTTTCTGTTTTTTGCGAAGGAACTATTATAGAAAAGCACATTACGCTTAGCAAAAAAACAAGCGGATTAGATGATCCTGTTGCGCTAGAAGGGGAGCAGTTTGCGCTTATGGTTCACGCTGTTCATCAAGCGGAAGCAGTTTTAAAGCGCTACGGAAAGCAAAAAGGTTTTGAAATTGCAATAAATCAATTAAAAGAATCTTATGATGAACAAAAAATTTTTGCTTGTTTAGGAAACGGCGTAAAACGACTTGCTTTTGCCGAAGAAAAAAACTATGGGCGCACAAATCGTTCGCTACATTTTACAAAATCGCTAAAAAGGGGCGAAAAAGTTACAGAAAACGATGTTGCAGTTTTGCGCACAGAAAAAGTGCTAACTCCTGGAATTGGCCCAGAATTTTTAAACCTTGTTGTTGGCGCAATTCTAACTCGCAACGTGCAAAACGGTTCCGGCGTTCAATTTGAAGATTTTATAAGTCGCTAAAAAATTATTTACGGACTGCTTTTAAAATCATTGCAATTCCAGTTATTGTTAGGTCTTTATCTATAAAATCAATACATTTTGTTATTGGTTTTAAAACGCTATTTAAACCGCCCGTTGCAATTACTTTTATATCTTCTTTTTTTGTAAGTTTTTCTTTAGAAAGATCGGTTTTCATTCGGTCGATCATAGATTCAATTAAACCTTCGTAGCCTAATAAAATTCCCGATTGAATTGACCAAATTGTATTTTTCCCAAGACTTGATTCAGGAATATCCACAGAAACAGACGGAAGTTGCGCAGTATTTTGAAAAAGAGATTCAATTGCAGTTCCAATTCCTGGTGCAATAGCAATTCCAGAAATATTTCCCTTATGATCTACTGCTGTAAAAGAAAGTGCTGTTCCAAAATCAATAATAATTGCTGGACTTTTGTATTTTTGCCAAGCCGCAACAGCGTCGCTTAAAAGGTCTGTTCCAATTTCGTAAACCGCAGTTTCTGGAATAGTAACAGGAAGTTTTGAATAAATTTCAGGTCCAATTATTAAAGGCTTTTTTCCGCATAAATGTTGCGCAACAATTACAAATGCGCCAATAAGTGCTGGAACTACAGAACTTATAACAGCATCTTCTATTTTTGAACAATCAATTTGCGCTTCGCTAAACAAAGGTCTTAGCGTAGAAAAATATTCATCGCCAGTTCGTTTGTAATTAGTAGAAAGCCGCCACTGATTAAGAATTTTTCCTTTTTCTAAAACGGCAACTTTTATGTTTGTGTTTCCTATGTCAAATACTAAAATCATAATCCGCTTATATTTTAACTGTTTTATTGTAATTTGCAAATTTTTTATGTATTATATTTTCTATGAGTGACTTAATTGAACCTAGAGTTTTAAAAGGATTTAGAGATTTTTTGCCACAAGCAGAAATTGGAAGAACTAATTTAACAGAAAAAATTACAGAAGTTTACAGATCTTTTGGCTTTGTTCCAATAGACACGCCAGTTCTTGAATACACAGAAATTCTTTTGCGAAAAAGTAATGGCGAAACAGAAAAACAAGTTTTTCGCTTTAAAGATAACGGTGGCCGCGACGTTGCGCTCCGATTTGACCTAACCGTTCCGTTTGCGCGCTTTACAGCGGAACACAAAAATGAACTTTATTTTCCGTTTAAGCGCTATCATATTGCAAAAGTTTGGCGTGGCGAAAAACCACAAGCTGGGCGTTACCGCGAATTTGTTCAGTGCGATATTGATACAGTTGGTTCAGATAGCGCAGCAAGCGATTTTGAAATTTTAAACGTTATGAAAACTGCGCTAAACAAAATTGGCGTTGAAAATATTACAATTCACGTAAATCATCGTGGTATTTTTAATAGATTTTTGGCAAATTTAGGCGTTAGCGAAAAAAGCGAAGACATTCTTCGTTCTGTAGATAAACTTGCAAAAGTTGGAAAAGATGAAGTTTTGCGCGAATTAAACGAATTTACCGGAAGCCAAGAAAAAGCGCAAAAAATTTTGGAATATATTTCTAGTAGCGGAACTTTTGAAGAAATTCTTTCTAAAATAGAAAAACTTGCTGGCGGTCCAGATTCTGATACAAAGCGACTACGCGATATTTATGAAATGATGAAGGCTAGTGGAATAGAAAAAACTTATGTTTTAGACCCAAGTATTACTCGCGGACTTGACTATTACACTGGCGTTGTTTACGAAACTTTCTTAAACGATTTGCCTTCCATTGGTTCGGTTTGCTCCGGCGGTCGTTACGACAATCTTGCAGGTCTTTATATGAAAGAAAAAGTTCCTGGCGTTGGTGCTTCCATTGGAATAGATAGATTGATTGCAGGACTTGAACAACTTGGAAAATTTAACGCAAACGGCAGTTATTTAGACGCAGAAATTTATTGTCTTAACGAAAAAGATTCAATTTATTATCAAAAAGTTGCAGCAAAATTGCGTTCTTTAGGAATTAATGTAGAAGTTTTTCCAGATGCAAAAAAAATGGGGCAACAATATGCAGTTACAACTGCAAAAGGCGTAAAGTGGGGAATTATGATTGGCGAAGACGAAATTCGCACTGGAACTGTTACATTAAAAAATCTTTTGAATCGCGAAATTTCTGCCGGTCTTAGCGAAGAAAAAGTAGCCGAAATAATAAAGCAGAATAGGTAATTTTTTTACGATGCCGTCATTGCGAGCCCAAAGCGAAGCGAAGGGCGTGGCAATCTATTGGAGTATTTATGAACGAAACAGAACTTATAGAAAAAGC
>CAZJOU010000009.1:21461-23035 GCA_964547685.1 uncultured Treponema sp.
TTAGAAAATCTTCCTTGCGATTTTGTGTGTCTTTCGCACGACAAAAACTTTATCCAAAAACGAACCGATTTAATCGAACTTCACAAGCAAATTTATTCTCGCCACAAAGATACAAATCCAATAATTAGCGTAGAAGACTTTTTTAACCTAGACGGAAGCGTGAAATAATTATGAATTAATAATTAATAATTATGAATTATGAATTATGAATTATGAATTATGCTATAATGTTGTTGGAGGCAAAAAATGAATATTAGAATTGCAACTGAAGACGACGCTTTGGATTTGCTAAAAATCTACGCACCATACATAAAAGAAACGGCTATTACTTTTGAATACGATGTACCAAGCGAAAGTGAATTTCGCGAACGAATTTGCAATACGCTAAAAAAATATCCGTATTTTGTGTGTGAAAACGAAAATAAAAAAATTGTAGGTTACGCTTACGCAAGCGCATTTAAGGAACGCGAAGCATACGATTGGGCGGTAGAAACTTCTATCTATGTAGAAAAATCTGCGCGACGAGAGGGAATCGGTTCTGCTTTGCTAGAAAAACTTGAATCAACCTTAAAAAAACAAAATGTATTAAACGTAAACGCTTGCATTGCCGAAACAGACGAACCAAACGAACATTTAACAAACGCAAGCATAGAATTTCACTCAAAAAAAGGCTACAGAATGGTTGGAAAATTTAATCTTTGTGGATATAAGTTCAATCATTGGTATAATATGGTTTGGATGGAAAAAATGCTTGGCGAACACAAAGAAAATCAACCTGCGTTTATTCCATTTTCAAAATTAAAGGAAGTGTAAAAAAAAATGCCATTTGTTCAAAATCCAACTTCTTCAAATCAACGTTGCTTTGCAATTATAGAAAAAGAATGTGTTTTGCATAAAGACGGTTCAGAATTAACATTTTCTGAACTTTTAAATTTTAAAAAACTTTATCCAAAAGCAGATTTTATAGAAGAAGAACAAGGCAATTTTTGCGCAATTTTAATTCCTTCAAAAGAACTTATTTCTGCCGATTATTCTTTTCAAACTTTACGTCAATATTTTGCAAGAAACGAAGAAATAAAATCTGCGCCACTTTTTCGTGCAAAACATATTTTAGAATGGCGAAAAAATACAAAATTTTGCCCAGCATGTGCATCAAAACTAAAAAATCACGAAACTCTTTCTGCGCTAGAATGTCCGAAGTGCAAAAAAATATATTTTCCGCGAATTGAACCTTGCGTAATTGTTGCAATTTTTAATAGCGAAGGCAAAGTTTTACTTGCGCGTCACACGTACAGAAATCAAGCAATGCACGCTTGCATTGCAGGTTTTATAGAAGCGGGCGAATCGGCAGAACAAGCAGTTCGTCGCGAAGTTTTTGAAGAAACTGGCTTATCGATAAAGAATCTCATTTACAAAGGAAGTCAAAGTTGGCCGTTTCCAGACCAAATGATGTTCGGTTTTACTGCCGAATACGAAAGTGGCGAACTAAAACTTCAAAAAGAAGAAATTGCCGACGCCGCTTGGTTTGACCCAGAAAATTGCCCAGATTCTCCACCGCCAGGTTCAATAGCGTA